>JASFSK010000096.1:0-10957 GCA_050114455.1 Desulfobacterales bacterium
AAGTTTACATTTCGGCTATTAGTCCACAATCTGAGACAATGGCTGAAATTTCGCCTTCTATTATGAAATCCAGATGCAGGTAAAATTTGGATGTGCGTTGCAAACCTGAACAGATGAAGCATCTTAAAGAGGGGCTGTTTTTTTGAGGGTAGCTAAAGAATGGTGCCAGTTGTGATAGGCCACTTCAACTATATTTGCATCTTATCAGTCAAAACGATATCGATAATATTATTATAAACTCAGCGTTTGAAATGGTAGCCTAAACGATACGAAAATATAATTAAGGCCTGAAAATCTTTTTTATTCTAAGTAATTACTTAACAATCAACTCCAACGAACGTTTCGATAAGGCTTCAAACCCGGTCTCTGTCACTACGACCGTGTGGCCGAAACACATGGCGTGGTTGGTGTCGCTGTCCATTAGAATCATATGTAAAAAAAATACCATGTTTTCCTCGGCTATGACCGGATTGCCGTGATAAAACATGGGCCAATCCATCCAATTGGGGGCAAAGGTGGTCCCCAGGCTATAGCCGGTGGCATTCAAGCGGTGATCCCGCATGCCGGCGGCATCACATACGTGAGCGTATGCATCAAATACCTCACCGATGGGACGCCCCGGTCGCAGGGCCTCCTGACAGGCATTCATGGCATCTATAGCGACCACATGCATTTTTTTATGGAAGTCGGTTGCCTGACCGATGGGGATGGTGCGCATCATGGCGGCATGGTAGTGGCGATATGCCGCCGCCCATTCAATGGTCAGCTGATCCTGTGGGTCCAGCTTGCGACGGCCGGATTTGTAGCGGCACAGAAGCGCGTCTTCGCCTGAGCCGATGATGAACTCGTTGCCGGGATAATCACCATCGCCCGAAAAGATAATGCCCTGCATGGCCGCCAGGATATCTCCTTCGTCAACACCCGGTCCGGCGAGCCGATAGGCTTCATCACAGGCTTGATCGGCCAGGTTGGCAGCCTCGCGAACATATTCCAATTCGGCGGCACTTTTGACCACCCGCAGCCGGCTCACCAGATCGGAAGCATCCTCAAGGATGCAGAAATCTACCAAAGCGGCTTCCAACAGTTTGCCGTTTTTGGCCGTTAACCCATAGGCATCATATTCAACGCCCAGCCGTTGGCCTTGGCAGCCAAACTCATTTAAAATTTGCTTTAGCTGCATGGCCGGGTTGGCATCTGAACTGTCGGTCCAGATGCGGATATCTTTGATAATAGATGTGTGACGTGCCTGACGAAGATCCGGCGCCCGGGTCAGCAGCATCAAATGACCGTCAACACTCAGATACAGGCATTGAAAAAATACATATCCGAAGCTGTCGTAGCCGCTCAGATAATACATACTTTCCTGCCGGAACATGAGAAGACCATCCAGATTACGACTTCTCAACGCTTCAATCGTTCGCTGCTTTCGCCGGGCGAATTCTTCTGATGTAAAATGCAGGGCCATAGTGTCTCCTATAATTATTGTGTCAGCATATTTTGATACATTGAATTATCATCGCCATCCAGGATTTCTCTTAATTTCTCAGAAAAGCTTTTCATGGTAAACGGCTTTTGAATGAAGCCCTGGCAGCCCCGTTTTAAAATGGCGCTGGCTTCGCCCATGATGCTGTAGCCACTGGAAAGAAGAACTTTTACATCCAATTTGAGCGCCTTGATGCTGTCGTAAGTCTCCCCACCACCCATGCCGGGCATGATCATATCCAGAACAACAACGTCGATTTTATCCCGATTGGCGGCATAGATTTCAAGGGCTTCTTTACCGCTGCCGGCCGTTAAAACCGTGTAGCCCAATTCCCGCAGAATCTGTGACCCAACCTCGAGCACAACATCTTCATCATCCACCAGCAAAACAGTCTCGGGACCATTGTGTTTGTGTTCAAAGAATTGCTTTTCGATCCTCCTGGTTTCCTCGGTTGCCGGCAGGTAAATATGAAATGTGGTTCCTTCTCCCACCCGGCTTTTTACATCAATGGTCCCCTGATGGTTCTGAATGATACCATAGGCGGATGCCAGGCCGAGTCCGGTGCCGTGCCCCAGTTCTTTGGTCGTAAAAAACGGTTCAAAAATTCTCTCCTGAGTTTCTTCGTCAATTCCCACGCCGGTATCGGAGATCGATGTCCTTACATACCTGGCCGGGAGCAGCCCGAGCACTTTGGCTTCTTGGGTATTGAGTATTACGTTTTTGGTCACCAAGGTGAGATCACCCCCACCGGGCATGGCATGCCCCGCATTGACAAACATGTTTAACAGCACCTGTTGAAGCTGGCCCTGATCGACCTCAACCGGCCATATATCTTCCTCGTATTCTTCGTAGACACTGAGTTCTTTTTTGGTCCTCCAGAACATCCGAATCGTGTCACGGTTTATCTCGTTCATATCGGTCGACGTAACATTGTACTTGCCGTCCCTTGCAAAGCCAAGCAGCTGTTTGGTTAAGTCCGCCCCGTTCTGGACGAGCTGCTCGATGCTGTTTAAATTTTTGAAGTGGGGATGATCCGGGTCGGTCTTTAAGAGCATCAGGGAGGCATATCCCTGTATCCCCATCAGCAGATTGTTAAAGTCATGGGCGATGCCACCTGCCAGAGTGCCGACAGCTTCCATTTTCTGGGCATGTCTGAGCTGGGTCTCAAGCCGTTTCCGATCGCTGATGTCCCGGGCTACGCCATACGTACCGAGAAACTTCTTGGAAGGATCTGTAACCTCCCTGTCATAGAGCCCGGTTGACTTCAGTTCAATGGTCGGGTGTGAAACCTCGCTGGATTGAGTTTCTTCGAATGCATCCTGAGCAATAAGCCTCAACTCCACACCGGAAGTGGACCGTTCGCCCGTTCTGCGCTCATTAAAATACCATTTGGCTTTTTCGCGATCCTCTTCGTGAACAATGGTGCTGAAATGTTTTGAGATGAGGTGTTCGCGATTCACGCAAAGTAGGCGTTCGGCAGCATTGCTGATAAAACTAAAATTGCCGGCCTCATCCAGCATATAAATAATATCAGGTGAATTTTCTACCAGATGCCGATATTGTTTTTCAGACCTCTTCAGCTTTTCTTGAATGATATCATTCTCTTTTTGCAGCTTTTTTTGATTTAAAGCATTATTAATGGTCGCGAGTAATTCTTCAAACTCGAACGGCTTTCTGACATAATCATATGCACCTCTTTTCAAAGCGTCGATGGCGGAATCCAGAGACGCGTAGCCTGTAATAATGATCACTTCGGTGTCAGGGGTTTTTTGATTGATGAAATCCATCAGATGAATGCCGTCCGTATCGGGCATCACCCAATCCACCAAAGCGACATCAAATTTGTTGCTCAACAACATCGCTTCGGCATCCTTCCCAGTTCCTGCGGTGAAAACATCATATCCCTGCTCGCTTAATAGCGTGTGAAGACTTTCACACATTCTGGGTTCGTCATCAATGATCAAAATTTGGGCTGAAAATACCATATCCTCTCAACCTCCACAGGTTTTCCGGATTGCAGGGAAGCATCGATGCCTAACAAGACTATTTTTTTACCACAACAGGCAATTCTATCTTGAAAGAAGTCCCTTTTCCTACTTCACTCTGACACACAATGCTCCCATTTAGACCATTTATCAGATTGAGTACGATGGGCAGACCAAGGCCTGAGTGTGCACTTCCTTTGGAACTTACAAACGGTTCAAAAATTGTTTTTTTCAGCTCAGCGGGAATACCTGGCCCATCATCACTGATCGTTACCTCAACGAATCCTCGGGCATCCGACTTGTCGAGTGGCTTGCCGAGATAACGTGTTTTAAAGTAAAGGTTGCCACCTTTGGTCATTGCTTCGGTGGCATTTTTCACTAAATTTAGGAAAATTTGCTTCAACCCACCTGTTTCACTCTGCAGTTGGGGCAGGGCCGGGTCCAGGTCAGCATGTACGGCAACCTTCTTTTCTCTCATCAATGACTCTGCGGTGAGTTTGATTAAATCGCGCAAAAGAGCATTTATATCTACCAGGGTTGATTTGCGAGACGTTTCTTTGGAAACCGCTGTCAACCCCCCAAGGATGTGGGTAATTCTGTCAATTTCTTCGTTTAAAATTCTGATCTCATCCTGCCCGATTGCCTGATCCTTAAGTTTTATTCCCAATATTTTTAAATAATTTTTCACTATCCCCAGCGGATTGTTGACTTCGTGCACAACTTTTCTAGCAACGGCAATGGAAGCAGCGGCGCGCTCCGATTGTATCTTCCTGAACTGCTGTTCCCTGAGCTGTTCCACCCGGAGGGCCAGAGCAGCTTCACGGCAAAACATCTCCAGTAGTTTGAAATGGTGCTCAAGATGCGAATGTTTAGTGCGATCCAATCCCACGACAATGACGCCTACGTATTCATCACGGACCGCCAGGGGCAAGCACAGCATACCTTCCGCTTCTAATAATCGGATAATCTGGGTGTCGGTGATGATCAACTCGGAGCCCTGATCGAGGTTAAAAGAATCATACGGCCGATTTCCCACCAAACAACCTACAATCAGGCTTTTTTCCATTCCTATCGGGATGATCAGGTCACTGTGTCCCCTTTCGGCTCGCTGATCTTCAATTTCTCTTCCGATCAGCCGCTGCTTTTCATCGTCGTAGAGGAAAAAGAGAACGCGTTTTAGATCAAAGAGGATTTGAAGTCCATCGTGCAAAACGTTTAAAATTTCGATCTCCTCTTGAGCTGTCACTAGATTCCGTATGGTGCCTGTCAGCAGTGATATGTCGCGAACATCCCGATTCAAAGTTTCTTGGCTCTCACTATCCGTATCGGACAGCTGCTCATCGGATTCTTTCGGGACTTGGATTTCTATCCCGAAGGATCGTGCGACTTCACCGAGCTCCTCATCACTGCGCGCCAAAAATCCGACCACCTGCTCTTGGGAAAATCCGTAGAGTTTTTCCGCGACTTTGATCCCGTCTCTCCGGCTGCTTATCGATTGTTCTGAAATTTTATTGGCCGTATACACGATTTGCACCAGCGGGAGGGCCTGACCGATTTTCTCCAATGGTTCGTGGTGGTACAATGCAGAATCTGCAAGCAGCGATGGAAACTTCCATTGATCCATCAAGAAGGCTCCAATTTGGCTGTGGGTAGCACCCAAATCGCCTTCGCCTGCCGCGAGCATTTGAGGGTCTTGCTCATATTTGTTGATAAGGTTGGTATATCGGTCAGCAAAATTAACCCATAATACCAGTTTCCCAATGTCATGGAGCAACCCGGCTACAAAGGCTTCGTCCGGATTGCCAAAGGCGGTCTCTCTGGCAATGATTCGGGACAACAGCGCACATTTCAAAGAGTGCCACCAGAATATTTTGAGATTGAAGGCGTTGCCGATTTGGCGTGAATTAAACGCTTGATACACCGACGAGCAGATTGCAATGCTTTTTACTGCATTGGTGCCAAGATAGGCCACCGCTTGCTCTATACTATCCACTCTACTGCCCAGGCCATAGTATGCTGAGTTAACCAGCTTTAGAACCTTGGCGCAAAGTGACGGATCATTCGTAAGAATTTCAGCAATATCTCCCAGATTACCGTTTTCATCGTGACAGGCCTCCATTAGTTTTACTAGAATATGGGGAAGGCTGGGTAGATCTTTGAGGGTGCTGATGCGATCTATGACGGATTTCTCTATTGCCATTTCGTCTGCCTTGACCTATTTCATTTCTCGTGAACCGAGGTGAATATGGCCGGGCACCTCAGCCGCAAGACCCGGGGCCTATCACGCCCGCTGGGAGAAAGCAAAGTTTACGGAAAAAGACACAATACAATTATAAAAGACTAAATTTCGGGCAGTATGTCCTTTGACAATCCAAGACCATCCATAAGAATGGACCTATAAATTTCAAATACCTCCGTTTTAAAACCGTCTTCCAATTGAGGGGGGGACTGGGCAATCATAATACCGCTTTTTAAAATGCAGGCGGTGATTTTATTCGACTCTTCAAACGTGACGCCCAGGTCACCGGATGTTTTTACTTTCATTCCTAGCTTAACGATAGTTTGCGCGACGCTGGTCATATCGATATCCAGTCTTTTTTTGGGCGAAAGCACAAAATTTCGGCGGCCGTCCCGAGCGCAGGTTTCCTCGAAGAACCTGTCTTCGACTTTTTGCGGAACGCCATCCGGATTCGTGCCGCACACCCTGCAGCTTTCAAGCATGGGAATTTCAAGGATGTTGAATTCAAATTCCCTGAGATCGACATACAGCAGCTTGTTAAATAATTTGGGCTCGCGACCCGTGAGCACCCTGACAGCCTCGGACACTTGCACCGAAGATACAATACCCAAAACGGCAGGGTGGACGCCGACCACACCGCAGGCCGGTAAATCCTCATCCTGAAGACCAGGCATAAAACATTCCAGGCAAAAGGACTGACCAGGCAGTATGGTCGAAACATTGCCGAAAGCCTCGATTCCGGCACCGAAAACATAGGGTATTTTTAACTTATTACAGGTCCTATTTATGATGTAGCGCGGCTCGGGCCGATCCAGTCCGTCGACGATCACATCCATTTCTGTAAGCAGTTCTTCCGCATTGAATGAATTCAATGATTCAGGCACTGGATCGATGGTTACATCCGGATTCAGGCGGCTTAATTTCTGATAAAGGACCTCTACTTTGGGACGGCCGATAGCGTCGGCATCATAAACATATTGCCGATGCAGATCCGATCGCGAGACGATGTCTCGATCAATGACGCGTAGATATCCGATTCCCATGCCAACTAGCTTTAGAGCGGTTGGCGATCCCAGTCCGCCAACCCCAACCAGGCAAACCCTGGCATTTCTGAGACTCAACTGCCCATCGTAGCCGATGTCGGCCAGGACGATTTGTCTGGAGTATGTTTCTAATTCCGCGTCGGTCAGCTCTTTGCGCATGTTTGATGTATCTCCCTGGCCCAATAGATTTTTTTTGAAAGTTTATGATTTTTTTTATTATTTGCGTGAATAGACCTTAACGGGATATCAATAGTTGTGTTTTATTATACACTTATGTGCGGATGTGTCAAACTCCTTGGAATGTCGAATGACGAATGAAGATTGACGAATGATGGAATCGCTGCACGAAATCCTTTAAAATAGATAAAATGCATCCTAGACCTTTTGTGTAAATTTTTCCGGCTAATCCGGGTTGCGGTTAGCCATCAAATTTGAGCTTTTTTCTCAATTCCGACACAGCCAGGGCGTGACCGTCAAATCCTTCATAGACAGCCAGGGTATGGGCATGTTTTGCCAACAAATCATAGGCGACAGATGTTACGTAGCCGATACCGGTCTTTTTGAGAAAATCGTGAACCCCGAGCGGTGAGTGGATTCGTGCGGCCGCGGATGTCGGCAAAACCGCGTTTGGACCCAGAACGTAATTGCCGAGCGAAAGGGGGGTATTTTCTCCGAGAAGGATTTCACCGGCATGCTTGATGGCCCCAAGGTATTGAAAAGGCTCCCGGCTGTGAATCATCAGGTGCTCCGGGGCATAAGCATTAATAAATTCGATGCAGGCATTTTCATC
Organism: Desulfobacterales bacterium; assembly: GCA_050114455.1. Classification (GTDB taxonomy): domain Bacteria; phylum Desulfobacterota; class Desulfobacteria; order Desulfobacterales; family JAFDCJ01; genus JAFDCJ01. Next base: position 7,541 of record JASFSK010000096.1, read on the forward strand.
CGAGGCCAATAGGATTCCGCCGTTGGGCCCGCCCAGAACAGCAGATGAAAACTCTCTACGCGTTTCCCCCAAAGATTGCCAATAATCCGGAATGGCTTCCATAGCCCTGTCAGCGACTTGTCTGCTGTTTGTTACCAAAAAAGCGGAAGAGTCGGGACCATGTTCGGATTCAATGATCAAATCCAGTGCAGCGAGGCGACCATCGGCGGTAGGGTCGGCAAATATGATCGATTCACTGGGTCCTGCTGGTGTGCCCGGATCGATTTCATCGGCCAGCAGACGCTTAGCAGCTACTACCCAGGGACTGCCGGGCCCTACAATTTTATCGAATTTGGGAATGGTTGACGTACCATAGGCTGCTGCTGCCACTGCCTGGGCGCCACCGCACTTGTAGACCTCTTCAATGCCTGCTTTTCGGGCCGCGACCAGGGTGGCATCATCCGCCTTACCGTCCGGGCCGGGCGGAGTCAGGACGCAGACCTTTGGAACCCCGGCCACCACCGCCGGAATGGTCGTCATCAAGACCACGCTGGGAAAAGAACCCTTCCCGCGGGGCACATAGCAGGCCACCGACGGGATCGGATTCGTTTTTTCGCCGCAAAAGACACCGGGGCGAACTTCACTCATTCGCAAAGGCTCCGGCATTTGACCCTCGTGGAAAACGCGAATATTATCGGCGGCAAAACCAATGGCTTCGATAACCTCCTTGTGGACGGATTCAAATGCCCTATCAAACTCCCGTGAATCCACTTTGATGGAGTCCGGTTTCAGTTCGGCCTGGTCTAGTTCGCGGGCAAACCTGGCCAGGGCCTGATCGCCTTCTTCTTTGACCGCTTTTAATATGGGTTGGATTTTCTCGATGTAGCGGCTCAGATCGCTTTCTGTTCGTTTGAGAAGCGCCTGCTTCTCGGTGTCGGATAGGTTTATCAATTCATGAAATCGAATAGAGTCATTCATTTTGCCTCCTTATTTCTCCGTAGTGGCAACGTTGAGATTTTATTTCAATACCGTAAAACGGGCGCTATTGGCAAGTCTAGATGAAGTTGGTAGGTTAACCGTAAGAAACTACTTGGAATGACGAATGACGATTGCATCGGTTCATCTAAATCTAGAGCGTTTGGCAAAATAACGTTGCGCTTTCGGCAGTTTTCAATGCCACATTAAATCGTCATAACACCCCAGCTGGTTTATGCCAAACGCTCTAGATGTTGGATACGCCAAGTGGTTGGAAAACGGGGGCCTGATCTGCCTTTCGATGGATATGCGCTGATTGTCCGGGGTAAGGCTTAAATATAATCCCTCAGCACATACAGCAAAGCCCGGTGCAGCGAGATGCCAACCGGGCGCTGAAATTATATCTTGCTTTCAACCCGCAAATCCCGGCTCGGGAATGCCTTTGATATCCGTTTGGATACGGAAAAGATCGCCGGCCTGGGGCTGTTCTTTTCGCTGCTGTTCAGTAAAATTAAACCAGGCGGTGGTGATATAAAGTTCATCCATCTCTTTGCCCCCAAATCCGATGCAGGTGACCAGTTCGGCCGGGACCCTAATCTCACGCTCCAATTTTCCGGCAGGATCAAATCGCGAAACCCGCCAGCCCCCCCAATGGGCCGCCCACACAAAACCTTCGCTGTCTGTGGTTAAGCCGTCGGGCATGCCGTCGTCGGCCGGTATGTCAACGAATACACGGCGGTTTTGGGCGACACCGCTCGTAGTGTCGTAATCATAGGCCAGGATCCGGTTGGCGAACATTTCGACCAGATACATTGTTTTGTGATCCGGGCTGAGTGCGACGCCATTGGTAACTACCAACTTGTCGTCGAGCTTATGAAGAGAACGGTCTTTGTCCAGTCGAAAAAAAGAGCCATCCGGCGACTCTAAATCCGCAGCATTGTATGAGCCGACAAACAATCTTCCTTGTGGATCGATCATTCCGTCGTTGAATTGGACGTCCGGGTTGTCTGTAAATGGATTGACGATAAATTCACATGCATCAGAGGACGGGTCCCAAAAAGCCAGACCGGTATCGGCTATAAGGAGCCAGCCGCCGGATGCACGGCGGCATAGTCCCCGGACAGGTATATCCGGTTTATAGGACATATATTCACCCGTCGTCGAATCCCAGCGATACACCCTGTGTTGGCCTATATCGACCCAATACAAGGCCGCTTCCTCGGGAACCCAGATTGGCGTTTCACCCAATTCGTTTTGTACGGAAAGAAAATGTTCCAGATTGCTCATCAGGGGACCTCCTTGTTTGCAGGATTAATTTTGAAACCGTGATTTTTTTTTGAGAATGATTACATTTAATCTAAAGTATACATGGCTCAAACCAATTTAGCTGCCTGAACCGCCACCATAATGAAATACATATTTCAAACGACCGAATAGATCAATAGCGGTCTGTTATTAATTCAGAATGGGGAGGAAAAAATGGCGATCGAAGTGATGATAAGAAGGCGTGTCAAACAGGGTTTTCAGGCCAAAAAACTGGTTCCCTTAATTTTACGAATGCGAAGTCTGGCGATGCATCAGCCCGGCTATATATCGGGCACCACATTAAGCAATTTAGAACAACCGGAAGATTGCCTGGTCATAAGCAGATGGGAGTCAATAGACGACTGGAAGCGGTGGTTTCACAGCAGTCAGCGGGCTGAAATGGAAAGTGAGATTGAGAAATTGTCCGGCAAGACGGCCAAATACGAGATTTTTGCTCCCATGGTACCTTGAATTGGGCAAAAATCACTCTCAAGCACTTTGAAGTGACATATTTGATCTCATTTTGAAAACGTGATTCTTCCTTGAGGCTGCAGGCCCCAACTGCCAGAAAGCTAAAATAACTTTATATATTGAAATAAAGCAATAAATAAAAAGGTATTTAAGTAATTATATAAATCTTATAATATAAGATTATATAATTTTTTCGACATCCTCATTAAACAAATAACAAGAGACTGACAGCCATGATGAACATTCCGACGATCAGCCCACCGATCGCGAGGTGATGTTCCCCATATTCCTCTGCCGTGGGCAACAGTTCGTCTATGGAAATGTAGACCATAATTCCGGCCACAGACGCGAATATAACCCCGAAGGTTGCCTCATTGAAAATCGACCTCAGAACAAAATAGCCGATCAGGGCTCCCAGCGGTTCCGCCAGACCGGATAGAAACGAATACACGAAGGCTTTTTTCCGGCTTCGAGTTGCATAAAAAATGGGTGCCGAAACGGCCAACCCTTCAGGTATGTTGTGAATGGCGATGGCAACGGCAATGCTGACGCCCAGGGTCGGGTTGGTCAGCCCGCTCATGAAGGTTGCGAGACCTTCGGGGAAGTTGTGAATGCCGATAGCCAGCGCTGAAAACATCCCCATGCGCATGAGCTTGATTTTCTGTTCATCGGTGCTGTCCTTGATTT
>JASFSK010000097.1:0-10824 GCA_050114455.1 Desulfobacterales bacterium
TTCCAACGAATACCTGGATCCCATTAAAAATGGCACATATGTCACGCCACTGTCGCGATCCAGCCACAAATCTATGGCCTCGGGGATAAAGTCACCATAAAATTCCGCTTCCGTCATTTCGATGCAAAACAGGTTTTTAAACCACTCCAATGCTTTACCCCCGGCATTCATAACATAAAAAGAAAACCAGCGCCCAGGAATTACATGGGTCCGGATGTTATAGTTGCGGGATGGGAAGCACTCGGCCAGACACACCATGGTAATCTCGCAGGTGCCGTTGATGTTAAATATTTCGCCCGGCTCCTGGATACCCACCGAAAAGGCTGCCAGTACAGCGTCATTGCCGCCAATCAATACAGCAGGCTCTTTACGCAGGCCGAAGGCGTCGGCAAGATTGGCCCGTATTCTGCCGGTACTCTGGTAGGCCGGTATCAATTCCGGCAGACGCGATACCTCGATATCAAATGCGTCTAAAATGTCTGAATTCCAGGTCAGGTTATTGCTGACCGTGTTATACATTGCCGTCAGCGAAGCCGAAGAGGGATCCATGGCAAATTTATCCGACAGCCAGCGGGCCATAAAGGTATTGGAGTGGCCGAACACATGGGTTTGGTTGAATACTTCCGCCAGATTGTCCTTAAGCCACAGAATGCCCGCCAGGGAACTGCCGCCGGCCACCGGCATGTTTGCAGTGACATTCAGCAACGAAGACATGCCGATGGTATCAATAATACGCCGGGCCTGAGCACGAGAGCGCTGATCCAACATGAGAATGGCCGGATAAAGGGCATTGCCTTCGCGATCCATGGCCGTCAGGCCGGGAGTCGTGCCGGAAAGTGCAATGACATCAATCTCGGGCATATGATCTGCCATATCTTTGCATCCGGCCGCAAAAGCCTGCTGCCACTTTTCCTGCTGGATGTCGCTGAACAGCCCGTCGTTATAGGTATTAATGGCATATTCGCACGTAAACTGACAAAGCAAGTTGAGATCCTTGTCACGGTCTGCAAACACCCCCATTTTCATGGCAGTGGTACCGATATCAACACTGAGGATTTTCATTTTTTTCTCCAATCTCAAGCTTCAAAACTATGACAGCCGTAGGCCTTGCTCTGAACTTTCAGCTTTAAACCTTGAGCTTTGAAGCCTCATCAGGGCGCGGTGTTGCTATCAAGATCCGGCCACCCGCATCCAATCTCAAGCATCCAGTGTCGAGCATCGAGTATCGGATTTCCAGCTACATCACGGCCCCGATTGACCAGGGGACAAATTCGCTGTCACCGACGCCGTGGCCTTCGCTTTTGGTTTTTTTGCCTGAGGCAACTTTCAAAATAAACTGGAAGATACGATCGCCCATCATTTCGACCGTTGCCGAACCGTCAATGGTCTCACCGCAATTGATGTCCATGTCATCTTCCATCTTTTCATACATGGCAGTGTTGGTGGCAAGCTTTGTTACCGGAACCGGTTTGCATCCATACGCAGATCCCCTGCCCGTGGTAAAGCAAATCAGGTTGGCGCCGCCGGCGACCATTCCGGTCAAGGAAACCGGGTCGTATCCCGGTGTATCCATAAACACCAATCCTTTGGCCGTGATCGGCTGAGCAAACCGATAGACTTCCATCAAATTGGTGGTGCCTCCCTTGGCTGCAGCACCCAGCGATTTTTCGAGGATCGTAGACAAACCGCCGGCTTTGTTGCCCGGCGATGGATTGTTGTCCATTTCAGCCTTATGGGAGATCGTATAATTTTCCCACCAGTGAATCCGGTCGATCAGTTTTTGACCAACTTCAGGGGATGCCGCTCGGCGTGTCAATAGGTGTTCGGCCCCGAATATCTCTGGCGTTTCACCCAGCACGGCGGTGCCGCCATGCTGCACCAATAGATCGACTGCCGCCCCCAACGCTGGGTTGGCGGTAATACCCGAGTAGCCATCGGAACCCCCGCACTGAAGGCCCAGGATCAGACGGTCCGCCGGCACCGGCTGGCGCTTGGCCATATTGGCCTGGGGCAACATTGATTGGATTCGACGGATCCCTTCTGCGACCGTCTTTGACGTCCCACCGATATCCTGAATGGTCATGGTATTGAGAACGGGGCTTACAGACAAGTGTTTGTTTTGAAGCAATGAGTCAATTTGCAGCACTTCACATCCCAAACCGACAATCAGCACCCCGGCGAAATTAGGGTGCCGTACATACCCGCCGATGGTATTCAAAAGCAGCTCAAAACCCTCATCGCTGCCGGATGTGGCACAGCCCATTCCATGACAAATGGGCACGATTCCATCGACATTGGGGTAGTCTGCCAGCGCATCCCCCCGGAAGGCATCGGCGATAAAACGCGATACGGAAGCCGAGCAGTTTACCGTGCTGATAACGCCGATATAATTGCGGGTGGCGACCCGCCCGTCTGCCCTGACAATACCCTGGAATGTTGTTGGATCGGGTTTGTAGTCGACTTGGGAGGTGGCTGAACCGATGGCATAATCCCGCTTAAAGTCCTTCATTCCGATGTTGTGGGTGTGGACATGCTGGCCTGCCTGGATGTCGCGGATGGCGAATCCGATGATCTGGCCATATTTTAAGATACCGGACCCGATCTCAATTTTCGCAGATGCGACTTTATGGCCGAAAGCGATATTTTCGATGCAGGTGACGTTCTCTTCCGGGATCTCAGTGCCAGCAGGAATGTCACCGCGGGCCACGATCACATTGTCGGCGTCATGTAACCGAATGGTAAGAGATTTGGGAGGTGTCATTTTTTTATTCCTCTTATTTTTTTTGTGTGGGCAGGGCGCGGGTGGATCCAGTGGTAATGCCGCCATCGATGAGCATCGTCTGTCCGGTGACGTATTCTGACGCTTCAGATGCCAGAAAGATCAGCGCACCATCCAAATCGTGAGGAGAACCGGGTCTATTCAGTGGGATGCGATCGACCAGGTAGTCTACCCAGGTTTTATCCTCATACAGCAAACGGGTCTGCTCGGTCTTGAACCATCCCGGTGCCAGACAATTCACCGTGATTCCAAATTTTCCCCAGTCATCGGCCAAGGACATGGTCAACTGCTTGACACCACCCCGACTGGCGCAATAGGGGGCCAGCCCGGCATAGCCAAACACACTTGTCACGGAGCCGATGTTAATGATTCGGCCGTAGCGGTTTGGTATCATTTTTTTGGCCACTGCCTGAGCTGTAAAAAAAGTGCCGCGCAAATTGGTGTCCAAAACTAAATTCCAGTCATCCCAGGTTATTTCAACACTGGGCTTACGAACATTGCAGCCGGCATTGTTGACCAGGATATCAATCCGTCCGTAGTGATCCCAGGCGCCTGCCACCATTTGCTGAATACTGTCATAATGGCGCACATCCAACTGCAATGGCAGGGCTTTGCGATGCATCGATTCGATTTCATTTTGAAACTCTTTCAGTGAGCCGAGACTGCGGCTGGTAATCACCAGGTCAGCGCCCGCATTGGCAAGCGCCCGGCCAAAATACTGGCCAAGCCCTCGGCTGGCGCCGGTGACGATCGCTACTTTCCCCGAAAGATCAAACAATTTTTCGTTCATTTTTTCCCCTTATTATGTTCAAAGGTTCTCGGTTCAGGACGTATCGATTGAGTGCCTATTTATTGAAATCACGTCATGTTTGCACGTGATTTATACGAGAGCCAGATTGAATTTTTTAGGAATGCGATCGATTTAAATTCAAGAAATTGAGCGAAGTGATACACCAAATCGTCAATCTTCAAATCAGTCTTGTCCGGCTTAGGGCTCAAGAATGACTTTGAGCAGACCTTTCTCCTTTTGATAAAGCCGCTGAAACCACCTGTCACCCTCAGCAAGCGGGGCCGCAGCCGAAATCAGGGCATCGACATTAATCGCACCATCAGCAATCATTTCCAGGCAGACAGGGTATTCACCCCGGGAGGCACAGGAACCGTTGATCGTAAACTCCCCGGTTACGGTGGTTTGAAGCGGAAGGCTGACACTGGACGACAAATTTCCAATCAAGGTCAGGGCACCGCCCTTGCGCAAGCTAGCCATGGCTGTTTTCAAAGAGGCATCGAGGCCGACGGCATCAAAGGCCGCATCTGCGCCCCTGTTTGAAGTCATGTTTTTAACCGTTGAAATGACCTCTTCACTGTCCGGATGAAGTCCGATGTCAGCGCCGAGCTTAACGGCCAGTTTTAATTTATCGGCTTCGAGATCAACAACGATAATTCGTCGCCAGTCACCAGCCCGCAGTATTTGAACGACCAGCAATCCGATGATGCCGGCTCCTACCACCACCGCAGTGTCCTTGGGCGATACGGTGGTGCGCTCAACCGCATGAAAGGCTACCGAACAGGGCTCCACCATGGCACTTTGGCTGAAACTGATCTTCTCAGGCAACGGATAAATGACATGCTCAGGAACGGAAACTAAATCGGCAAAAGCGCCGTTCTGAAGGTATTCATCGCATGAAACCCCCAGCACCCGTCGGTGATCGCACAAGTTAATATCTCCTCGGCGACAGTAATAACAAGTTCTACAATATATGGTGGAATCAAAGGTCACTCGTTCACCCGGCCGTCTGTCGGCCACGCTTGATCCCACTGCGGTGATGATTCCGGAAGCTTCATGTCCCATGATTAGGGGGGGAATGCGTCTCCCGGTGCTGCCGTCCATGCCGTGTACGTCGCTGCCGCATATGCCACAAGCTTTGACGTTGATCATAACGTCATTATTTCCCAGATTCGGTTCCGGAACCTCTTTATACTCAAAACGATTGTATTCTTCCATTACCAATGCTTTCAAAATTTCACCTGTAATCAAGTCGAAAATTGTGAGTTGAAATATTAAAAAAAAACATATAAGAGTATTATCCGTTTTAGGCAAGCAAAAAACAATTTAAGCGGTTAATCCGTCATGGAAAAGGAGAGCACAGACGATGAAATACCCCAAGATGGTTCGAATTCGACAGAATTTTAAAACCAACCCCATTAAGGATATTCCGGCAACAGTTCGCAGCGAGCTGGCTGAAATTCTACCCCAGACCAAGATCACACGGGGTGATACGGTGGCCATTACGGCCGGCAGCCGCGGCATTACAAATCTGGCTGCTGTTTTGGGTGAAATCATTCGGGAATTAAAAAAAGTCGGCGCTAAGCCATTTATCATCCCCGCCATGGGAAGCCACGGCGGCGCCACGCCCGAAGGCCAGAAAAAAATATTGGAGCACTACGGCATCACCAAAAAATCCATGGGAGTGCCTGTTAAATCGTCATTGAGTGTTGTTCAGATCAGCACCACACCCGATGGTATTCCCGTTTTCATGGATCGCAACGCATCTAAGGCCGATCATATCGTTGTGGTAAACCGGGTCAAACCTCACACGGATTTTAAGGGCAAATTCGAAAGCGGTTTAATGAAGATGATGTGCATTGGACTGGGCAAGCAGAAAGGTGCCGATCATTATCACAACGTGATCGTTCGCAGGGGGCATTATGCGGTATTTTTGTCGGTGGCCAGAGAAATCCTGAAACGGTGTCCGGTTGCTTTCGGTGTTGCGCTTGTCGAAAATCAACGGGATGAAACCCAGATCATCCGTGCCATTCCGGCAGCCGAAATCGAAACCACGGAATACCAGCTCCTTAGAAAAGCCAAACGCTTATTTCCCCGTATCCCTGTCAACCCGATCGATCTGCTGATCGTCGATCAGATGGGCAAAGAAATCAGCGGTACGGGCATGGATCAGAATGTTATCGGTCGTAGCGTGATTCCCTACCACCGCCCTTCGGCCAGAAACAAAATCCAGCGTATATTTGTACGGGATTTAACGGCCGACTCCGAAGGCAACGCCACGGCCATCGGCAATGCGGATTTTACCACCAAGAGATTGGTGAAAAAAATTGATCATCAGGCGACCTACATGAATGCTGTCACCTCTTCATGTCCGGAAGCCGTCAGAATCCCACCTTATTATGACAGTGATCGCGAAGCCATTGATACCGCTCTTAAAACGATTGGCCCAGTTGAACCCCAAAACGCCGCCATCGTGCACATTCTCGACACGCTTCGGCTCGAAGAGATGGATGTCTCCGAGGTTATGCTACCGGATGTTGAAAAAATCAGAAACCTCAGTGTTGTCGGTTCTCCAAGATTATTAAAATTTGATCCCAAAGGAAATTTGATTTCTAAATTTTGATTCAATTATTGGATTAAATTATCAGGCGTAGAGAACGGTCCCTGAATCGTCGTCAGACATCTTGACAATTTTTTCAAAATCCATTCCCAATTTTTTGAGCAGATTGATGGCGTTGAGATTGTTTTCCGCGGTTAATCCAACGATCTTCTGAACTCCTAAAGCAGAATGGCCGTAGTTCAATATTGCATCGGCGGCTTCGTAGGCAAACCCACGGTTCCAATATTCCGACAAAAAGGCAAATCCGATGTCTGTTACATCAAGGAATTTGCGGTAAAGCAAGCCGCATCCACCGATCGGTTCGCCTCCGTCTTTTAACTCAACCAGAAACATGCCATAACCTGAGCGCTCCTGATTGGTCCAATAGCCCTCCAAAATAAAGCGTCGAACGTCATCCATGTCTCTCAAGCCTTTATCACCGATGTTCGCAACAAATGACGGCTCATTTACCAGCCTGAGAACAAATCCTGCATCTTCGACAGTGATTTCCCGGAGTATTAATCGTTTCGTCTCAACAATCATCGATACTGCCCTCAATTGTCTATCCTGGCCACCTCATGCGAAAATCCAACCGATGACCGAGTTTCATGCAAATTTAAAATCATCAGCACCAAAAATCAAAATCAGCGCTTACCGTCTTGAATACGACATCCCGGCTATCTCTCCATCTATGGCAATTACGCAACGACCCAGGAAAGATCCGGCCTGTGCCGGTGCCAATCAGTGGCCTGCTGAAAAGAATGGCCGATACGAAGCGCTTTATTTTCTTGATACGGCTTGGCATAAATCATCAGTCCGATGGGTAGGCCCAATTTGGTAAACCCGCAGGGCACGCTCAGGCTGCACAGATTCAAAACATTTCCGATGGCAGTATTGCGCAAATAGCTCAGATTTCGCTGGGTATAGGTATCCATATCGGCATCGATTTCAGCGAGCGGCAAGGCAGGAATCGGCGTTGTGGGAACTAATAATGCGTCTACATCCTTTAAAGAAGTAAGAGCTCGGGACCTCAAATCCCGCCAGGCCAGGTTGTTATGCAGGTATTCGGCCGTCTCGATCACCTTGCCCTTGATCATTCGTTGTGCCACAATCGGATCCAGACGATCAAAATGCTCTTCCAGCCAGCGTTTGTTGAGCGCATAGGCCTCCGCAGCAATAATCAATCCTTTGGAATTAAGCTGTCGGGCCTGTTCGGCTTCATCAAAATCAATGCTGTCCACCGTTGCCCCCAGCTCTTTGAAGGTTGGGCCGCATTCTCGCACCGCCTGTTCGATATCAGGATCAACATCCTGCCAAAATGCAGATTCGGCAAAAGCCAATCTCATCCCTTTTATCCCGTCTTGCAACTCGTCCAGTACGTCCTGGGCAGCAATGCCCCAGGTACTTTCGTCAGACACGTCCACCCCTTGAAGGGATTGATACGCCAGAGCGGTATCTTCCACTGATCTTGCCAAAGGGCCCACCGAATCCAGGCTCCAGCTCAACGGGTAGACACCGCCGCGACCGATCCGGCCGACAGTGGTCTTTAAACCCGTATTTCCGCAAAGTGAGGCCGGGATACGCACAGAACCACCAGTGTCGCTCCCCAGTGCCACAGGGACCATGCCGGCGGAAACGGCAACCGCAGAACCGCTGCTCGACCCACCCGGGACATGATGGGTTGAACTCCAGGGATTTTTGGGGGTGCCATGGTCATGATTGATGCCGACGCCGCCGTAGGCGAACTGAACCGTATTGGTTTTGCCAATCAGAATCATTCCGGCCTGGTTGAGCCTGTCAATCGCATAGGCATTCACTGGGGCGATATTATCTTTGAGCAAGTCCGTCCCGGCGGTGGTCGGCAACCCCTTTACATCAAATAAATCCTTGGCCGCATAAGGGATACCGCACAACATGCCCTGGTCTTCTCCGGCGCTAAATTGTCGATCGGCTGCTTGGGCCTGTTCCAGGGCCCGTTCGGGACATACCATCCTGAAGGCACTCAATTGTTCATCCAGTGCCTGGATACGCTCAAGCGAATGTTGTACCAGCTGGGTAGAAGTAATTTCTCCTGAGCGCAGCATTTTAGCGAGCTCGGTAATGGTTCGGTAATGCAGGGGTAGATTATCCAAGGGTTAAATTCCTTCGTCACTCGTCCTTCTTCTTGGCCAACATTGCCCCGAGATGGATTGCTTCGATCATAGACTGTGGATTGGCACGGCCCTCTCCAGCCTTGCCAAAAGCAGTCCCGTGGTCCACCGAAGTACGCACGATAGGCAAACCCAAAGTGATATTGACTCCCGACATCTCTCCCCATTGACCGGTTTTTTCATCATACTCGAAGCCTAAAAACTTCATGGGAATATGGCCCTGGTCATGATACATCACTACCACGGCGTCATACATCCCTCCCTTCATTTTTGAAAAGATTGTATCCGCTGGAATCGGACCCTCGACATCGAATTTATTATGCCGACAGGATTCCACTGCCGGCAAAATTTCCTCGTCATCCTCATGGCCGAACATGCCTCCTTCCCCGCAATGGGGATTCAGTCCGGCAACACCGATTCGTGGTTGGGAAATACCAAAGTTGTTGCATGCTTTGTTGGTAAGTTCGATGACACGCATGACCCGGTCTTTTTTAACCCGGTCACAGGCCTCCCGCAGACTGACATGGGTAGAAACATGGGTAATGCGAAAATCTCCATGGGTCAGCATCATGGAATAATCACGGGTTCCGGTCAAGGCCGCATATATTTCCGTATGCCCGGCATAGCGATGCCCGGCAGCATGAATCGCTGCCTTGTTGATCGGTCCGGTCACGGTTCCATCAATTTTTCCTTCCATGGCCAGTTCGATGACTTTGGCCACGTATTCAAAGGATGCCCTGCCCTGCTCGGCGGTTACTTCTTTGTACCGCAAGCAGTCCATCGGCATGTTCTCTAAGTCCAGAATGTCAAGAACACCGTGGTGGCCGCCGGCATCTTGCACCTGACTTATTTTTTTCAATTTCAAACTTAACCCGGTGAATTTCAAAACATCTTCCATCACGCGAAAATCACCCACCACCACGGGTCGCACGGAGTCATAAATTTTTTCCTCATTTAATGCCTTGGCGGTAATTTCTGGGCCGATCCCGCCGGGATCACCCATGGAAATTCCAAGCATGGGTCGTTTGTCATTACTCATATGGTTGCTCCTACTGAGATTGGTTCAGGGTTCAAAGGTTACAGCTGTTTGAAACATTTTTTTTGATCAAAATTTAGAATACCTCACTTCCCCATCGGGTGTAAATGTATTACAAATACATGAATCCTGAACCACCCTGAATGGAGTTGGTTGGGCGTTTACTGACCTTGAACGTTGAACCCTGTACTCCTGAACCTTTAACTCTTTTTTATCAACATTTCATGCAACACCACCAGCGTGTCTTCTGCACCAAATGCGCCGGCCTTTGTCACAACCGGCAGCCCATTCATGAGTCCTCCCATGAGCCTACCCTGGACGACTCCGGTGAGGATTTCTCCAACCAATCTAATGCCCTTGGCACCGATAGCAGTAATGATCGCGTCGGCAGTATCCCCGCCGGTCAGAAAAAGGACCGCCGGTCGAATATCGGCCAGTCCGGTAGACAGGAACCGCCCCAACCCTTTAACGATCAAATGTGCCGACGGTTGCCTGTTTTGCGGTTGAGGGGCAGCGGCGCAATGTTCGGAAGAATTGATGGTGATAATCGTATGTTGGGTGGACAGCTTCCGTCGAACCTTAGCAACTTTATCGCTAACGTCCATGGTCGTCGCTTGGTCTATCAACATACAAGGATCCAAAGCAATTCTCTCATGGGGATATTTTTCCACCAGGGCGCTTATTTGTCGCGCGGTCACCGCTGAATTGGTACCGGAGACGATCAGATGCCGGCCGTCGACAACGAAACGATGATGGTTTTTTTTTAATTTTATTTTTGGAGACCAGAAACTGTCAAAGCCGGCTGCCAATCCCGCTGATCCCACCGGGAGTATCTTGTAATTGGTTGAATGTGACAGGTGGGCAATCCGATCGAGATGTTTTCGGGAGGTCGCATCAAATACGATGTGCCGGGTTCCCGCACGAATTTGACCTTCAATTTCATCGCGAATTACCGTTTCCTCACCGTCCAGGAAATTCAGATCGATGTGGCCAACCGGATATCGACACTGACTTTCTATAATTTTTCTGAGCCCAGATTCAGTAACCGGGGTAACCGGATCTCTGGATATCTCGGTTTGCCCAAGGGGAATGCCGTGGACCAAATGGGTGCCATCGACCGTGGTACGGCCCATCTCGGGAAAAGCCGGGGCGATGAAGCTGACATCATATGCTAATTCGTCCAGGAGTGCCTCGGTCTCGGCACCGGGGTTGCCGCGCAGGCAAGAATCAATTTTCTTGTATATCCACGGCAGCTCGAATTTTTTTAATCGACAGGCGACAGAACGGAGTCGATTACCGGCGGCCTTTTTTTCCAAAGATCGACTATTGGTATAGATGGCCGTGGCCGGTCCTGCATCCAGCGATCTTGACTCGGGCAAATGAAGAAAAGACCGCAATACGACATCATCATAAAATCGGCAAAACTGGACACCGGTGTCGGCAGCGCCGGTCAGATCATCCGCAATGATGACG
>JASFSK010000098.1:0-10819 GCA_050114455.1 Desulfobacterales bacterium
TTTGGAGGAAAGCATGAGCAAATGTCCAAAATGCAGTTTCAAAGCGAATTCGTCATTCAAAGAGTGCCCACGGTGCGGGGTGATCGTCAGCAAATTTTTGAGCAAGGCCAGCGGTGACAGGCAAGCAGACAGCCAGGACGCAGCCCGAAAAAATGCCGGTCTGGACAATCTTACCCAGGCAGAAACCTTGATCATCAGGCAGCAGAAGGAATGGGGAGAAATCCTGACCGGTTTTGAAACCAAAAACAAATATGATGTTTTGGACCATTTCAGCAATCCGCTGTTAGAAGCCCAGGAAGACGGTGATAGCACGCTTGCGACCATCACCCGGCTTTTTTTAAAGGCGCTGCGCCCTTTCACCATCCACCTGTTTTCGCCCCAGGGGGCCGGTCTTTTCAAACTGACTCGGCCATTTCGCTTTTATTTTCACGAGCTCGATGTCAGTCAAGCAAACGGTGCGCCGCTGGGTAAAATTAAGCGTCGTTTTGCCTTGCTGCGCAGAATATACTCGGTGATCGATCGCAACGGCAATGAAATATTCGAGCTATTCGGCCCCCTGCTTCGTCCGTGGACATTCCAAATTAAACAAGGCGGCCAGGAGCTGGGCAAAATTACCAAAAAGTGGAGCGGTCTGGTCAAAGAATCATTTACGGATGCCGACAATTTCGGCATTACCTTTCCCAAAGGAGCCGATCTCGCCCAGAAAGCCGTCTTACTGGGGGCCGTATTTCTAATTGATTTCGTGCACTTTGAAAATAGCGGCAATCGAAATTAGCAAAAAGCCTGGCCTATGGAAACGGGCTTTCAAGTTTAGAAAAACGGCAATAGCTCCAAGGAAAATAACGGATGCAATGTCCCAAGTGCAGCTTTGCACAGCCCGATCAAACTGGTGAATGTCCGCGCTGCGGTGTTATTATAGATAAATATCGCCGGCTGCAGGAAAAAATCCCGCAATCAGAAACATCAGCGGCGATTCAGAAGGAACCGGTGACTGGCATAACCGATTTTCTCAAGGAGCTTTTGTTCTATGTCAAACCGGATACCAATCTTTGGCTTTTCGGAGGCCGGGTTCTGTTTTTTTCTGAATCGCATGAAGATGGTCGGCCATCAGTTGATTGGCCGCGGTTGAATCCCCAACTCTGATGGCATCCAAAATCTGTTTGTGTCCCTGAATAGAGAGCTTGTTTCGATCCGAACTTTGTGATTGCTCGTGCCGGCTTTGCAGCAAAATGTGACCGAACAGTTCGGATACCTGCAGTAGAACCGAATTGCCGGTAGCCTGGGCCAAAGCCAGATGAAATTTTTCATCCAGCTCCTTGGACAGATTGGGGTTGCCCAGCTCTTTTTCTTGCCTTTCAAGTATGCCTTCCAGTATCGAAATATGTTTTAGCGTGGCATTCTTAGCCGCCAGTCCGGCGATCTGCGGCTCCAGCAGCTCTCGGAATTGAAAAATTTCAGCCAGGGTGTTTTTTTCTTTGAATATGGCTTTGGCGAGATGTTCAACAACCGAAGTCTCATCTTCTAAAATGATATAGGTCCCGCTGCCGGGCCTGCTTTTTAAAACATTTTTCTGTTCCAAGATTCGAATGGCTTCCCGAACCGTATGGCGCGAAACCTTAAAAATGCCGGCAAGCTCCCGTTCGGGGGGAAGCTGGTCGCCATGTTTCAGCCGCCCTTTTTCAATGAGAAGCTGCACTTGCTCGACGATTTGTTCATGCAGCTTGACTTTGGCTACCGCCTGCAGGTTTTCGCCCAAACGATATTGTGATCTTTCAACCATAGGGTTTACCAACGCTTATAAATTATCCGACGGAACGAAATGAATTGAGAATTTTCCTGGAAGAAGTGATAACAAATACCCGCTTTAAATCCGAAACTCGATACGATAGGCACGAAACAAATTTAGAGGCTATGCAACTTATCGTTGTAGATACCCTCTATTTTTTGAGAAGACTGGCTTTCATCCCTTTATCATGACAAACAGCATATTCCCCGCCATCAGCGCCAGAAAAAAATTTACCTGCAAGGCCGAGCCGTGCATGGCAGCCGCAAAAAGACAAAAAGGGATCAAGAGCATTAATATCAATGCCGCGGCTTTGAGCTTTCCGCTGTGTTTACTTAGAAATTTTTCCATAAATTGTACCTTCTCTGCATCCCCGAACCTTCGCGGTAAATCCGTATTTAGCTTAAATGATAAAGCTAGCCAGCATCACGATAATCCCGATGATGCCTGTGATGATCAGCCCGTAACGCAGGGTCGTTTTTAGAACAGGACCCTCCTTGCCTGATAAGCCGACAGTTGAACAGCCCACCAAAATTTTTGCCGGGGCGATCATGCTGCCAAGGGCGCCGCCGGTGGTCTGGGCACCGAGAATCAGGGCCGCGCTGAGTCCTGCCAGTTGGGCGGTTTCCTGCTGTAAAACGCCGAATACGACGTTGGAATTTGTGTTGCTGCCGGTCATAAACGCACCCAGCAAGCCAATCCAGGGAGACACCAGCGGATAGATACCACCGAAGGCTCTGCTGATCCCTTCCGCAAGAATATAAATCATCTGACAGTGATCCATAATCATGGCGAAACAAACCATGCTGACGATGCCAAGGCTGGTGGGAACGCCGCTTTTGACGGTTTTCTGCAATATGGTCTTTAAGCCTTGGGGCTTGTAAAAGCCCTTGGAGCGATAGACAAAAAAACTGACGACGGATGAATATAAAAGCAGGGCGCCGCCATGGCCGAAGATATTAATGGCCTGACCGGTTCCTGCTTTGGTCACCCAGCCCTCAAGCGATACGATTTCCGGAAAAGCAAAGGTTAGTTTAACCTGCCCGAGAAATGTCTTGACCGGTGGGATCATAACCCCGGAGGAAACAATAACGATCAAAATGAAATAGGCAGACAAAGCCCACCACAGGCCCATTTCCGATTGAACTTCAGATGGAGACGCCTGGTTGTATATACTTAGTTTTGCCACTGTAAGACTGGCGCAAAGTCCTGCCAGGCTGGCTCCAAAACCACCGAGGGTCCACATGCCGGATACCGCCAGTGCATATTGCGTACCGGCCATGGCAATACAGACCACAAAAATTGCAATCAGGCTGTGTTTTACCATCTTCCAGCCACCGTAGACCTGCACGGCAAATATGCCGCACAGCAATGTGGCAATCCCGAGAAGTCCGGCCGACCAGGGCGCAAGGTAAAAGGACTCAAGGCCTGTCACGGCCATTAGGGCCTGAAAGGATGCCCCCATCGAGCCGAATGTGACAGACCATGAGTGCCCGATAGCCGGGACGGCAACGGCAACAACCGGAGAAAAACCGAGACCGACCAGAAGCGGCGCCACCACGGCGATGGGGACGCCGTAGCCGGCAACCCCCTGAAGAAAAGAGGCAAATACCCAGCCGAAGATGACAATCTGGATGGCCTTGTCGCCGCTGAACCTCTGGATGCCGATTCCGATGGCCTTGATGGCACCGGTTTCATTGACAACATTGAATAAAAGCAGCGCCGTCCAGATGATGTAGAGCACATTGAGGGAAAGGAGCACGCCTTTCATCTGGGAATAGGCAATTAGCTTGGGGTGAGCGCCGAAAATAAGCGATGCGGCGATCAGGGAAACAAACCAGCCGGCCGCCCCCGCCCGCGAGCCGCTCCAGTTTCTAAAGATCATTAGAACGAGTACGGTTAGGATCGGCGAAAACGCAAAAATCCATTTAAAGATAAAAATATCAGTCATTTTAACAACCAAAATACTAAAATAGGAAAATAAATTAGACCAATAGTAATTGGTTGGACCAATTTAGTGCAAATGGTTGTGTGTGTCAAATGATTTCCAGCCGCGATTTAAAAAGAATGTCACCACTGCCAAGCAGACACTACAGGTTACGCTCCAGGTTGATGGATTTGGAGGGGCTAAATTGATTCGAGCTAAAGAAATGTATCAGATTGGAGTCATTCCAGTCGACCAAAGTGTTTAATTTTTGAACGCCGAGTCTCTTTAAATGATCCATAAATTCTTCAATCAGCTGTTTTCCGATACCCTTGTGCTGGTGATCGGGATCAACGCCGATGGTATCCAGGGTCGCTTCTTCCTGAAAAATACCATATTCTCCCATGTAGAGTACTCCCATAACAAAGCCCACGACCGTACCATCCTCTTCCTCAGCCACAAGTGAGGTTGGGACATAATCTTTGGAGTTAAAAAGCTTTTCAAACTTCATTTCATAATACTCTGGCCGTGAAGCCTTAAGTACCTTCTGATCAATCAAAACCACAGCGTCATAATCGTCAGCCTGCATGAGTCTAATTTTAATGGTGCGCGCGTTCATAGGGACTCCTTTCTCATCAGAATTATATTTGAGATCAATTACGCCTTTGGATTTATCAAGGGATTCAATATTTCTAAGTTTAGTTCTGGGCCTGGGATTTCGGCTTATATACGACCGCGATGATTGTAGTCAGCGACGTCTAGGTAGTTACCGAAATCTCCCATTGTCACAGAGATACGTTCACTGAAACATAGCGCAGGCGTGCCAAACTTTGCAACTGCATATAGATAGTTTGATGATTTTTTTCTTGACAGATTCCCGGTAACCTCCTACAACTACTTTATAGCTAAATTATAGTTAAATTATAGCTTACTTTGCACCGCTCCGACCGCCAGGATGACATAAAAATTATTAATATCACAAATATTTTCAATTAATTATCCGAAATATTCTCCCGTCATCCAAAATCCGACCGGTGTCAATCCAGAATTCCGGAGCATGCAAGGGATAGAACACATTGCTCCAACTTGAGGAGATCATGGGCGCCCTGAAAACCAAAACGGATCTGAAAGGGACCAGTGGGGAGCCGAAATATCCTGGCACTCACCCCAAGGCCAAGTTCGGGGTTTTCGGAAATGAGATGGTCGAAAAGGAAGTCAAAAAGTCCGGCAACAGCGGCCGTGTGTATCTGCCTCAGAATTGGGTGGGCAAGCACGTCAAAATCATTCGCATCGATTAGCCAAGAGAGGGTTGAGAGCCATTCTGAGTTTAGTGCCGACAGCCCTCGATTGTTAAACCGGTAATGGGGTTAAATTTTTAGGATTTCAACAGGGCAAAAGCCCTGTCCTGGATGAATGTAACGAATTCTCAATTCATGAGTCGGCGGCTCATGAATTGAATTATCTAGAAAGGGTGAAAAATGAGGTACGCAGAGACAGGGGTTAATTTAGAAGTGGATCTAACCCAAGGGAACATTGTGAGGGCGCAAACGGACCCAAATGACACCGAGCTTTATCTGGGCGGTTTAGGTACCAGCACCAAGATATTGTGGGACAGGGTTCCACCCGAAGTTGAACCCTTATCTCCCGAAAACCTTCTCATATTCAGCACCGGTCTTTTATGTGGCACACCCGCTACCGGTTGTAATCGTACCATTGTTTCTACCATTTCTCCTCAGACGAAGCTAATGGCATTTTCAATGATGGGCGGGTTTTGGGCACCGGAGTTGAAATATGCCGGTTATGACAAGGTCATCTTACGCGGCCGGTCTCCTAATTTGGTTTATTTGTGGATTAAGGATGACAAAGTAGAAATACGGGATGCCTCTCATTTGCAGGGTAAAGGTGCCGTTGAAACCTCAGAGCTTATTCGGCAGGAGCTAAAAGAGCCCAAGGCCCAAGTGGCCAGTATTGGTCTGGCCGGTGAAAACCGGGTCTATTTCGCTTCCATCGAGCAGACCAAGTCCAGTGCCAGCCGGGGCGGAATAGGGGCTGTTATGGGAGACAAACGGGTCAAAGCAATAGCAGTTCGCGGAACCAAAGACGTCAATATTGCCCGCCCGCTTGAATTTCTGGAACTTTGCCAAGAAGTTTTGGAATATATAAAACACCGTGAAGATAATCCAATTCCGGGGGTAATGCCCATTCTGGCCGGGCTCGGATCACCACAGGAGATGAAAGTCCACGACGAGAAATGGCACACCGAAAATTTCATGTGGGGAAATTCTCGTACCCGCCGCAAAGGTTTCTGGACCGAGGAAATCGAAAAGGCCTGGACGGAGACGATGGAAAATGCACGGACCCGGTTGATCAGCTGCTATAACTGTCCGATGGAATGCGGGGCGACAATATCCATGCCCGGGCTTCCGACCTACGGGATGAAATGCTTTTCGAAACTGACATATACCATGGCCGCAATGTCTGACTTGGAATTTGGCTTGAAAATAGCTCAACAGGCTACAGAGTACGGCGTTGATGGATTTTCGACCCCACAGGTGATGGCCTTCGCCCTTGAGCTTTACGAAAACGGCATTTTAACCGACGATGACATGCCGGATTTGCCGTCTGACAACGAGGGGAGGTTCTACTATTTGCTTGACAAAATTGTCCGGCGGGAAGGAATCGGCGACATTCTTGCCAATGGCACGTATTGGGCGGCCAAAGAGATCGGTAACGGTGCAGAAGAATATGCCCATAACAATATCAAGAAGCATGAGCAGCTGCCGCTTAAACTGTCAATGCTGAACCCAATTTATTTCGTTATGTATTCTACCGGCGAAAAGATAAACATTACCCAGATCGAAGGACAATTCCCCCAGATGCCGTTCCCCAAAAAAGAGCAGAGAGAAGCGTTTGTCAAGGATTGGATTCAGGTACCGGATGAAAAGTTCAAGCAATATTTTTTGGACTGGGAGCTGCGCGGAGAAAACTCATTTCCCTATTACCCGACTGCTGAAATGATTTGTGATATTGTCGACTGGCAAGAGAAGATGCACTACATCGATGACGCCCTCGGCATGTGCGCCGGCTTGTCGTCATTTCCCCTGAAGCCGCCGTATCATATACACAATTACCCGAAATTTATTTCGGCGGGGGCCGGGATCGATATGGATGAAGCCAAATTGACCCAAGCAACCAAACGGTACCGAACGTTGGTTAGAGCCGTTAACATAAGAAGAGGTATGCGAAGAAAAGATGAGAAGCCGCCAGCGAACCATTGGAAAAAAAGGTTTCCTGAACTTGAAGAGGAGCTCTTGGATCGATATTACGAATTCAAGGGATGGGATAGCGACGGTATTCCGACGAAAGAGTCCTTACATGAATTGGGTTTGGATTATGTGAGTGAAGACTTCATTCAGAGGGGAATATTCACCGATGGCGAAGATGCTTCTTCAAAAGAGATGCCCACGGACACATAGCAGGAATCAAGCAAGGAGGCCATAGCCGTGACGGGTGCGAAAAAGAAGAAAATAATTAAAACAATAAAAGTTGATGTTGATAAATGCAATGGTTGCCGGGCATGTGAAGTAATTTGCTCTGCTTTTCACGCGACCCCGAAATATAGCAGCAATAATCCCGCGAGGTCCCGAGTTCGTGTGATACGTGAACCATTTGCAGACATTTATGTTCCTATATACGCGGGCGATTATGCGCCGGCTGAATGTGCCGGCAGAGAAAAATACACGATTGACGGCAAGGAATACGATGAGTGTGCTTTCTGCAAGGCTGCCTGTCCATCCAGAGAAGAATTTAGGGAACCCGATTCCGACCTCCCGTTAAAATGCGATCGGTGTGAAGGCGAAGATGAGCCCCTGTGTGTAAAGTGGTGCCTAAATGATGCCCTCACTTTAGAAGAAAGGGAAGAGGAAGTCGAAGAACTGGAAGAGCCGGAAAAGTTGGATATCGGATTGGAAGCACTGGCAAAAAAATATGGAATGCAGAAAGTCATGGATCACCTTACCCGGATGTCGGCGTCAAAGAAAGGCCAAAAATAATAACCGTTCAGAGGTTCAGATGTTCCGGATTCAGATTTCGGGTTCAGAGGTTCAGGCTTGAGGTTTAATTCGAATCGCTGCTCGATTAAAGCCAAACCGGCGGCTGCAACCATCCGCTTGCAAGTTCGGCGTATACATCACAAACGGTGCCCGGAAAAAAACCCTGAACGGTGAACCCTGAACTTGTCAATCTATCTAAAGCAATAATTGTATAAAAAAGGACGGATAAAAACTGTGGAGACTGTAGCCCCTATAAAAGAGATCATCGATGTCATCAAAGAAGCCGGCGGAGACGGCTTTAAATTATGCTATCAGTGTGGATTATGCGATACGGTTTGCCCGTGGAACCGGGTGAGGGCATTCAGCATGCGCAAGATCATCCGTGAGGCGACCTTCGGTTTGACGGATATCGAAACTGAAGACATGTGGCGGTGTACGACTTGCGGAAATTGTCCGCGGCAGTGCCCCCGGGGCGTCAAAATAATAGAAGCCGGAGTATCATTACGGCGGATTTCCACGGAATACGGGGTTTTCCCAACACCTGTCAGCCCCATTCGCGGCGTGGCCGCCAGCCTACTTGGCAAGGGCAATCCTTTGAGCGAAGACCGGGAAAAACGGGCAGATTGGGCTGAAGGTCTGTCTGTAAAACCGTTCAGTGAGGGGATGGAGATTTTATATTTTCCAGGCTGCTACCTCTGCTATGATCCCAGATTAAAAAAGGTTGCCAGAGCCACCGCCGATATCCTGAACCGTGCAGGGGTTGAATTCGGAATACTGGGTGTCAAGGAAAATTGTTGCGGTGAAAGCATCCGCAAGGCAGGTGATGAGGAATTATTCAAGCGCCTTGCCAGGGAAAATATCAAGAATTTCATTGATCATGGCGTGCAGAAAATCCTGGTTTCTTCGCCGCATTGCTATCACACATTCAAAAACGAGTATCCCGAATTCAGGGCGAGTTTTGATGTGGTCCACATCTCCCAGTATTTATTCGAGCTCATTGATACCGGCAGGCTAGCGTTCACCAAGGACTATGGGAGAAAGGTCACCTATCATGATCCGTGCTACCTGGGCCGCCATAATGGCATCTATGACGAACCACGGGAAGCCTTAAAGCAGATACCCGGTCTAAATCTTATTGAGATGACCGATTCACTGGCGGACAGCCTTTGTTGCGGCGGGGGCGGTGGCCGGATTTGGATGGAAACTGTCAAGGGCGAACGATTCTCCGACCTCAGATTAGAGCAAGCGGTTGGCGCTGGGGCGGAGGTGCTGGCGACCTCCTGCCCCTATTGCATCACCCATTTTGAAGAAAGCAGAATCGCCCTGGAAGACAGCAATGAATTAGAGATTAAGGACATTACAGAAATTATCCAGGAAGTGATCTAACACCTTTGTCGCATAGACGAGGTGGCGAAAACGATTTGACAATGAGAAATCATGGATAAAAATCCAGTACTATCCCATATTGATTACGATCATTTGGGGTGAGAAATACCGGTCCGGAAACCGAGAAATTCTGATAAAGGCGGATAGAAATGGAAAAAGAACAAATTGAACAGTTTTGTAAAAGTCTTGCAGACAGCGAATTCGGCGATGTAATGGTTGTCGGTGGCGGCATCAGCGGCATTCAGGCCTCTCTCGATCTTGCCGATTCGGGCTATAAGGTTTTCTTGGTTGAAAAATCACCTGCGATTGGCGGCAAGATGGCCCAGCTTGACAAGACTTATCCAACCAATGACTGTTCCATGTGAATTCTCTCCCCCAAACTGGTCGAGGTCGGCCGGCACCCCAATATCGAGGTTCTGACATATACAGAAGTTGACCGTGTCGCAGGACAGGCAGGAGACTTCAAGGTCACCCTCACAAAAAAGCCAAGATACGTGATAGAGGACAACTGCACCGGTTGTGGGATCTGTGTAGAGTACTGTCCGGTTGAGGTTCCTGATCCATACAATCAGGACCTATCGGCGAACAAAGCCGTTCATATTTACTTTTCTCAAGCCGTGCCCCTTGTCACGTATATTCATGAAGACTGCCTGTACCTCAAGGAAAAACGATGTGCTATTTGCGAATCGGTCTGTAAGAATGAGGCCATCTATCTTCATCAAGAGCCGGAGGAGACCAACATAAAAGTAGGAGCGATCGTTCTGTCCCCGGGTTATGAAATATTCGACCCGAAGTTGCGGGGCGACTATGGCTACGGCAAGATGGAAAATGTGGTGACCAGCCTTGATTTTGAGCGGCTGTTGTGTGCAACCGGACCCCATGAAGGTGAGGTATTACGCCCCTCCGACAAGCAGCATCCCCATAAAATCGCCTGGATCCAATGCGTTGGCTCCAGACAGGTCGTCCCCGGCGGCAACAGTTATTGCTCGTCCGTCTGCTGTACGTATACCCAAAAACAGGTTATTTTGACCAAAGATCATAACGCCGAGGCAGAGTGTACCATATTCCACAATGACATTCGTTCTTATAGTAAGGATTTCGAACGCTTCTACCACAGAGCCCAGGGTCTTGCCGGCGTTCGATTCCTGAGAAGCTATGTAACCATCGGCAAAGAAATCCCGGAAAGCAAGAATGTTACGATCAGATACGCCACGACCGATAATGGCGTAAAAGAAGAAGAATTCGATCTGGTCGTATTATCGGTTGGGTTGAGCCCGCCTGCTGAAGTGGAAGAATTGGCTGACATGTACGGCATCGAGCTCGATTCCCACGGATTCTGTAAAACCAATCCGACAAATCCCATTGAGACCTCTCGACCGGGAGTTTTTGTCAGCGGGGCCTTCCAGGGTCCGATGGATATTCCCGAGACGGTATTTTCTGCCAGCGGGGCTGGCTCCCAATGTGGTGAGTTTCTCAACTACAGGCGTGGCAAGCTGTCACAAGAAAGGATATACCCGCCGGAAAAAGATGTCTCCCAAGAAGAGGTCCGGGTGGGCGTTTTTGTGTGTCATTGTGGCGCGAATATCGGAAGAGTGGTCGATGTACCCGCCGTCGTTGACTATGCCCTGACCCTGGACAATGTTGTTCACGCTCAGGAACAGCTTTTTTCATGTG
>JASFSK010000099.1:0-10780 GCA_050114455.1 Desulfobacterales bacterium
TGTTGACAGGTCAACTATCCTTAAAGAGGGATTGAACGCCGGATGGCCCATCTGTCTGGGTTACCTGCCCATTGGGATGGCTTTCGGTGTTTTGGCACAGAAGGCGGGGCTCACACCTTTCCAGATCGGCCTGATGTCTATCATGGTATTTGCCGGCAGCGCTCAATTTATTGCCATTTCCATGCTGGCCAGCGGAGCCTCAGCACCGGCTATTATTACCACTACCTTTGTGGTTAATTTGCGTCACGTGCTAATGAGCTCGGCATTGGCTGTTTATTTGCGCTCCGCTCACCGGGGATTGCTCTCTTTGTTCGCCTATGGCGTAACAGACGAGAGCTTTGCGGTCAATCTGCCGAGGTTCAATGACAACAACTGGAGTTTGCCTAAAGCCTTGGTCGTCAACCACGCGGCCAATATAGTCTGGTTCATCAGTACAGTGGCGGGCGGCATCGGAGGCCGCTTCATCCCCGAAGGGGCTTTGGGAATTGATTATGCCCTCATGGCTATGTTCATCTGCCTGCTTATTTACCAGATCAGAAAGCTGATTCACCTGTTAACGGCCGTGATTGCTGGTTCAACGGCTGTGGGTCTGGCTCTACTAATTCCAGGCAATACCTATATTGTAATTGCTTCCATTGTGGCTGCCACAATGGGGGTAATCATCCAGAGGAAAGTAAAGAGGAGTAAACTGGATAATGGCTGATTACCTGATGCTTCTTTTAGGGATGGGCTTGGTGACTTACCTGCCGCGCTGGCTACCTTTGCACTATCTCTCCCGCCGGTCTCTTCCTCAATGGTTCACCCAGTGGCTGGAACTGATACCGGCAGCCATCCTCAGTGCTTTGCTGCTGCCGGCCCTAATCCTCAACGGAGAACCAAGATATCTCAACTTATTGCGACCAGAATTTTGGGTAGCTCTGCCGACCTTTGCTTTTGCATGGTGGACACGGTCATTGGGTGGCACCGTGGTTGTGGGGATGCTGCTATTTTGGCTGGCGGGTAAGTTGGGGCCGCTCTGGTTTGCCTGGCTTAGATGAAGAAAGGCGAAAATCTCTAAAAACGATATTTGCCATACGGAGGAGAAATTAACATGAACAAAGGCAGTTTCAACACTACACCGCAAGAACGATATCTGGAAGACTACATTGAGGGAACCGTGCATGAGTTCGGACCTGTTACGATTACGGAGGACGAGATCGTACAGTTCGGTAAAAAGTTTGATCCGCAGCTTTTTCACACAGATCCAGAGCGGGCTGCGGAAACGGTATACGGCGGTCTCATAGCCAGCGGTTGGCACACCTGCGGTTTGTTCATGCGGCTGTTTGTTGAACACTATCTGGCTGGCCCGGCCAGTTTGGGAAGTCCGGGTGTGGATGAATTGCGCTGGCTTAAGCCTGTGCGCCCCGACGATCAACTCACCTTGCGCATAACCGTGCACAAAGTGAAACCTTCTCGCAGCAAACCCGACCGGGGCGTGTTATTCTCTTTCTGTGAGATGCTGAATCAGGTAAACGAAGTGGTAGCGACAATGATGGCCTTGAATCTGATTCGTTATCGAGATGTGGGCTGAGGAAACATCTAACTCAGCAATTATTCTTCTTTTGAAATGACTCGATTCATAAGCCTCCCCGATTTAGCGGGAAGAGAATTTAAAAGATTCCACCGATACGGCGAGAGCATGCTTGAGCGCACAAACTTGCTCGATGCCGGTGGCTTATGAATTGAATCAATCAGGCGCAGTGTTCGCCGTTGAGGAAGGATTCGCGCAGTTTGCGTTTTAACAACTTGCCGGCTGGGCTTCTAGGAAAATCATCCACCGTGAAGAAGCGTTTGGGAACCTTGTATGCCGACAACCTGGCTTTCAAGAAATCCTTCAACTCCTTTTGGTCGATGGCCCGGCCGGGTTTCGGGAGGATGACTGCGGTGACTCTTTCGCCCCACTCCTTGTCCGGCGTACCGATGACGGCGCATTCCTGCACGTCCGGGTGGGCGTAGAGCACTTCTTCCACTTCCAGAGAATAGACGTTTTCACCACCGCTGATGATCATGTCCTTGAGCCGGTCGACGATGAACAGGTAGCCGTGCTCGTCCAATACACCCACGTCACCGGATCGAAACCAGCCGCCGGGCCAGAAGGCTTCGTGTGTGCCTGTGACGTTGCTGTAATATCCCTTCATGATGTTGGGGCCACGAACACAGACTTCGCCCGTATTGTTCGGCTCCAGTACGTTTCCGTTTTCGTCCCTGATTTGGATCTCCACACCGGGCACTGCCGTCCCCACCGATCCGATAACGTGCCGATATTGGTGGTTGTAGGCTACGGTCGGAGCAGCTTCGGTCATGCCATATCCCTCGTAAATGGACAGGCCGGTGCGCTGTTTCCATTGGTGGACGGTTTCGGCTGCCATGCTGGCCGCCGCGGAAAAACAGTAGCGGACGTCGCCCAGGGTTTCCTTGAGTCGATCCAGGGTCAACAGTCGCACATAGATGGTGGGCACCGAGAAAAACTTGGTAATGCGACCAGCCTTCATGACAGCCAAAACACGGTCCAGGTCGAAGCCGGGCATAAGCTCCAGGCACCCACCGCTGAGAATGGTGGCATTCATGATGTGCATTTGCCCAAAGACGTGGTTGAACGGCAGAAAGCAAAGCGCCTTGTCGTACTCGGTTGACCGTTCTTGGTGTACAACGGTGTGGATGGCGGCGTTGATGTTTTCGTGGCTCAACATGACTCCCTTTGGAATCCCCGTGGTCCCACCGGTATACAAGATAGCAGCCGTGTCCGTTCTTTCGGCGTCCACGGCCTTAAAGACGCTTTGGCCGGAATTAAGCAGCCTTTCAAAACTCAGGTCGCCTTCCGGGCAGATGATTTTTGTCAGACAATTTTCGTCTCGCAGCTTTTCAAGGTCAGCCAGCTTTTCGCCATGCGTAAAAATGGCCCTGGGCCGTGAATGGTTGACCAGCAGGGTCAGCTCATCGGCTTTCAACTGACTCGAAAGTGTCACCGCAACAGCCCCGATCTTGATCACGCCGAAATAGAAGGCCAGCCAGTCTCCGGAATTGGGTGCGCACAAGGCCACGTGATCGCCGGAAGCGATCCCCATTTTTAACAGGGCCGTGGCCACCTGATTGGCCCGCTCATTTAGGCGTGCGTAGCTGGTCTCCTTGCGATCTTCACTGATGGCTGACCGTTTAGGGAAGTAGAAAGCGGACATTTCCAAATTTTTCGCCAGATTCATTTTTCGCTTTCCTCCTACATCATCGAGGGGGTGAAAAGGGCAATTTGGGGAAGATCGTCAATAGGACAATGGCCAGAACGGCCACCAAAAAGAATAGCAGGATTCCCCTGAAAACAATAGTCATCGGCACGGTTGGTGCCGCAGTCTTCAACACAAAGACATTGAGCCCCACGGGAGGGGTAATTAGCCCGACTTCCAGAACAATGACCATACTTATCCTGCTTACCCCGATAATGACATGGGGCAGTGCCCAGGGGTAATCCGTTTACTCCGGTGGAGTAATACCCAATTCACTCAATAGTCGTCTGACAAATTCCAGCCCATCGGGTTTATACGCCGGCAAGACCCATGGCATTTCCTGCAATGTTTGCAGTATAGAAGGCAACAGATCAAAAGGGATGGAAATAATTTGCCGACCTTCCGGAAACAGTTGTCTGCGCTTCATCCCATGACCAAGGCCGGCTATGGTGTAATTCAGTTCCCCGCTGAGATATGGATACGTGTAAATCCATGCACATCCGATGGCAGGTGTGTACTTGCTGACCCACATCTGCCCTGTTCGGTAGCTCATTGCCCGGAGCAGGATTTCTGTTTGAGGAGTGTCGGCCAGCAAGATCAATAGATCCGGCTCAAAGGCGAGCTTGTCCAAAGGGGCAAAGGCCACATGGTGAACGACGCCTCTGCCGATTTTGGGAATATGCAGGTAAAGCCGACTTGCGGACCGCGGTTCTTCATAGATTTGCAGACCGGCTCCGAATTCTCCGCTGATAAACGGCTCAGGGGCATCCGCCTGCCCCAATACATACAGTCCTGCTTCACAGGTATGGTTTTTTGCGTCGACAAAAAAAGCCTTACCCTCCTGTGCCCTTTTGAGCATTTCACACAAGGCCATGTTTTCGGCTGTCCTATCGACCATGTTTGGCGGTTTGGCCAAGAATTTTACGCCAACCGGTGGTACTGCAAATTCAAACTTTTCCAATATGACTGTTTGGTCTTTGGTGAGAGTCATGTGAAACAGGTCCTTCCTATCTTACCAATCTATTACTACCAAAGCGTTGGAACGGCGCATCCGCGGAGGATATGCCTTTTCGGAATTCTAGGTCAAGAATTCACTCCCAGTATCAACCTGATTTGTGGGGTTTCACATTCTGAACCAAAAATTATATCAATGTTCAATTTTTGTGGGTTGGATTGATCCGCCTATAGGGGACGACATATTCAATCGGTCTCAAACCAACCCACCGAAAATCATACTTTTTGTTCAACCACTAGTTATGACTCATTTTTTCGTAAAAATATGGCGAAGTGGAAAGATGCCCACTTTTACCGACTTGCCCTTCTGCACCTGGTCAATACGTACCTGATCAACTCCCTCGATATCACCTTTGCCGAAGGTCAGGGGCGTACTGCTGATGTCACCAGTGGGAAGGTCTTTGATCTGGTAAAAGCCATGCTCCAGCACGTCACGCGATGTCAGTTTTTCAAAAGGCACCTTTTTCATGGCCAGTCTCAGTGCCTCAACCTGAATCATGGCCTCGAGAACGCCGGCTTGATACATGATGTGGGTAATTCGCTTGCCGGATCGATACTTATCCTGCAGGTCGCTGCAGAACTTTATGCCTGGGGTGGCAAGGTCATCCATGGGGCGGAAGCTGCCGGCGCAGACATAGCCGTCACCCAGCTCTCCCATGGCTTCGGCGAATACGGCAGAGTGACCGGGCGCGGGGACACCGAAGGTCATTTTGTAAGGTTGATTGGGTCCCATCCCCAGCCTCACCATCTCCTTGACCGTCGGCTGCGAGCCGGGGTTGATCATGACACCTAGGGCAAGATCAACACCCTTTTGCTTGAGCCAGGTCAATTGGGTGGTGGGTGGCGAGGTCGGTACCAACGGCACATACTGGATGCCGACAAACTCGTAGCCAATCTTTTCGAGATAGGCCTTCATCTCGGGTATCTCAATCGATCTGCCCATAGCGTTGTCGGCAGTCAGGTAAGCGACCCTGGGCTTGCGCGTCTCTTTCCAGTTCTCTTTGAACCAGTCCGCAATGGCCGCAATAGAATCGGTATAAATGGGATAATACGTAAAGCAGCTTTGGGGCGGGGACAGGTAATAGGGCCCGGTAGCCATACTGGTGGCACCCATCTGATCCTCCCAATATCTGTCTTTGAGTGCCAACGCTATGGGCGATCCCGATATCCGGCCGACCAGCATCCCCTTGGCCTTGAGTTCTTCATAGATGGACAGCGCTTTGGGCGGCTTGAGCTCATCATCCCGCCACATTACCTCCAGTTTTATATCGGCAGGAAATTTCTCGTCGCGCCAGGGCGCGAGCATCTTTGTCTCATTTACATACGCGACATAATCCTCTATAGCAGCCAATACGGCCGCTGAATCTTCGGCAAAAGGTCCGGTCAGCGACTGGGTGCCGCCAACATACAATACTTTTTCAGCTTGAGCCTCGACGGGTAGTAACGTGGTTGCCAACATCAAAAGAGTCGAAGCCGCTGCTGCCATCCATCTGTTTTTAGCCATGGTTTACCTCCTTCCTGATCGTTTGTTATTGGTTTAGACGCTTGCTTGTCTCCATTCAAATTTCAGCTCTTTGCATTTCTCCTTCCTTTTTAGATTTAAAAAACGACGGCCACGGCGAACAATGAAAATTAGTGCCACCGTTCTCCTACTCCGACGCTTCATGGGAAAACGGCCACAGCCTGAAATAATTCCTGACCATCTCCCAACGGTGATGAAGTCCCCGCGGTTCAAAAATCAAAAAGATAATGATGATCAAACCGTGGGAGATAAGCGCCAGCGAGGCGGCTGCCTGTGGGGCGACGGCCGCAGCCAGGATGGGTCCGGCGACGGTAACGAGCTCATCCAGCAGTTTGAGAGCTATCACACCGAAAATCGCCCCGACCGTGCTACCCATACCTCCGACGATCAACATCCCCAAATACCATACGGAATCCATAAAAGGAAACTGTTCGATGCTGACGAATCTGATGTAGTGAACCAGCAGTGATCCGGCCACCCCGGCATAAATACAGCCGATAAAAAATGCCTGCAGCTTGTAGCTCCACAGACTGACCCCCATGACCTCCGCGGCCAGATCGTTGTCTCGGATAGCGATAAAGGCCCGACCGGCCCTGGTTCTGACAATGTTGTGTGCCGAGATGGTCGCCAGCACGACAAAAACCATCACCAGATAATAATAGTTGGTTTTGGAGCTCAGCGAGATACCGCCGATCGTCGGTTTTGGAACGAGCAACCCATCGGTTCCCCCGGTGATACTGCGCAGCTGGATGATGATCCAGATAATAATGAACTGGGCTGCAATGGTCGCCATAATGAGGTAGAAGCCCTTGATTTTTAAAGACGGCAGGCCGAAGAGCAAACCGGCTATTCCTGCAGCCAGGGCACCGCAGGGCAACGCGACCCAGAATGGCAAGCCGAGCTTGGCGCACAAAATTGCCGAAGTATAACCCCCGACCGCCATGAATCCCGAATGGCCGATGGAAATCTGACCGCAGTAACCGGTGAGAATATTGAGTCCGTGTACACTGACAACGGCGATGCCCATTGTCGTCAGAATGGTCAGTATTCTGTCGCTGAAAAAGAAGGGACAAATGAAAAGAAAGACGATCAACGCAGCCACTGCTCCCCATTGCAGCCTGGAGTTGAAGGTCGCCATTTCCTCGGCATAATTTTCATGGAAGGTTCCGGTGCGCAAACCCATTGATTAAACCCTTTCGATATGTGCAAGACCAAAAAGACCATGCGGTCTGAAAACAAGGACGATGATCATCACAAAAAATGGGAATACCTGGGCCAGTCCGCCGCCAGGCAACAAAGGGTCCAGGTATCCGGCAGCAACGTTTTCCAGCATCCCCAGGATGATACCGGCGACGATGGCCCCCCCAATGGAGTTGACCCCACCCAGCAACACGACCGCGAAAGCCTTGAGACCGATATTGGCAAGATCCATGTTCGCCCCGGACACACCTCCCAGCAGGATGCCGCCGATAATCCCGACAACACTGGCGATGATCCATGAAACGGCATAGACCGTAGTGGCCTTGATACCCACACTTTGCGCCACCTGTAGATCCTCGGCCGTGGCTCGCATAGCCAGTCCGATTTTGGTGTAGCGGAAAATGAACATCAGTATCCCTACACAAATGACAGAGACGATCAGTCCGATCAAAGACTCCGAGGGTATGGATATCGCGCCGACTTTCATGTTAATCGTCGGCAGCAATCCGTGATAAGCCTTGTATTCAGCACCCCATAACAGGGTCGCCAACCCGCCTAATACCGTGGAAAGGGCGATGGTCATCATGACGACAGCCAGGACCGGTTGCCCCACCATCGGACGTAGCATCAATCGCTCGATCAACACACCCATAATGACGGCCGTTAAAATTGCCGCCAGCAGGGTGCCCCATATCGGCAGACCAAACGGCACCAGAAAGGTCCAGCCCAGATAACCGCCGATCAAAACAAAGTGTCCCTGGGCAATGTTAAATACCTCAGAGCATTTCAGTATGATCACAAAGCCGATTGCGATTAGCGCATAGACCATGCCCTGGGCAAGGCCGGTTACGATTAATTGTAAAAAGAAGGTCATTAGCCGGCTCCTTTGACGGATTGGATTCGAAGCGACGTTCCGCGCGTTGCCATCCGCCCGTCACGGTATCCGTCCCCGGTCTCTATCGACACCGCGTCATTGTTATTGTAAACCGCATCGATTACCTTGCGGTAGCGTTCTTCCAAAAACGATCTTTTCAAAATTCTGGTTCTGGTCAGCTCCCCTTCGTCGGGATCGAATTCTTTGTGAAAATTGATATATTTTTTAATACTGGCAACGGCAGGCAACGTTTGGTTGACTCTGTCAATGTCCTGCCTTATCAGTTCATAAACCTCCGGAGTCTGCGAAAGTTCGGCAAATGAGGTAAATGCGACCTTGTTTTTTCCAGCCCACCTGCTGACGTTATCATAGTTAATGACGATTATGACCGATAGGTAACCCCTTGCCAGGCCATTCATTATCCAGGCATCCTTTATATGAGGACTGGACCTTAGCCGGCTTTCAATAGATTGGGGGGCCACTATATGGCCATTGGGCAGTTCCATGAGGTCTTTAATCCGGTCTGTAAAAACAAGGTGCCCGTCTTCACGAATCAAGCCACTGTCGCCGCTGTGAAACCACCCGTCTTTTAGTACCGCAGCCGTTCCTTCCGGGTCCCTGTAGTACCCGATAAAAGTACCCGGTTGGCGGTAATTGATTTCACCGTTTGGGCTGATTTTTACCTCGGCCTTCTCGTCAGCAGGTCCGACCGTCTCGAAATGGATTTCATCATTCCTGGCGCCGGTGAGCATACCTCCCTCGGTTGTTCCATACAGGCTTTTGAGCGGAATATTGAGGGCGTGGTAGAACCTGAAAGCATCCGGGCTAAGTATCGCCCCGGTCGTATAGCAGATTCTGGTATTGGACAAGCCCAGGCTGCGTTTGATGGATCTGAACAGGAAGATATCCGAAAAATAATACAGGATTTTCTGGCCAACACCTGGTCGTTGCCGGCGATATTTCAATTCGGCCACCTTATAGCCAATCGGCATCAACAGCCTGTAGACAAAGCGCTTAATGGTATCCGCCCCAAGAATTCGGGCCTGCACTGCAGCGGCCTGGCTCTCCCACAGTCGCGCTCCGGAGAATACGATGCTCGGCCTGGTTTCCCGGCTGTCCCGCTGCTGAGTTTCTGATGCTTCGGCAAAGTTCAGGATACCGGCCGATAACAGGTGGCAACCGATGCCGATCCATTGCTCGTTTATCCATACGGGCGGCAGGTAGGGGACAACATTATCATTTTCAACCCAGGGGTCCAGCTTCAGAAGATAGTCGGCGCCCGCTCTCAATGTGCGGTACGTGTGGACAGCCCCTTTGGGCGCAATCCCGGTGGTTCCCGCAGTGTAAATAAGGGCGCATTCGTCATCTGCTTTACCGTTTTTTACATTCTGCTCAAATAGCCCGGCCTTTTCAGCTTCATAAGTTATTCCCTGCGTCTGAGCTTCCCTGATTCCAATCAGTATCTCATCATCATAGTGGGCAAGCCCCTTGTAGTTCCAATAGATGACTTTATTGAGAAGGGGAACTTCATCTTTGATCTCAAGCAGCTTATCGACCTGCTCCTGGCCTTCAACCACAGCAAAGCGGGCCTCACAGTTTTCGGCAATATACTTTATTTCCGATGGCAGCAACTCCGAAAACAGACCCACAGACAGACCGTGGTTGGCCTGAGCGGCCAACTCGGCGTAGTACCACTGGGGGGCATTATCTCCGATGATGAGCATCTTGTCTCCCGGCTCAAAACCGAAGGCCAGTAGCCCAAGTGCCAAGCGTTTAACATTGAGATAATAGTCCTTCCAGGTAAACGGTTGCCAGACACCATAGTGCTTGTGACGCATGGCCCTACGACGATCTCCGTATTTTTCGTAATTGTACTTGAGTATCTTGGGCCAGGTATCGCCCTTTTCCTGGTAGGCTTGCTCCATCCTGTTCGTCTTTTACCCCTTGTCTTTTTATTAACCCAGCCACCGTTTTTTACGGCGGTAGTGCTTGACTTCACGATAACTTTTCTGTGAGCCGACCTTTGACAGTCCCATATAGAATTCGCGCACGTCCTCATTGTCTTTTAAGTCTTCCGCGGGACCGCTCAAAACAACCCGACCATTTTCCAGAACATGACCGTAATCCGCAATGCCCAGGGCTGCCCTGACGTTTTGCTCCACCAGAAGTATGGCCATCTTTTTCTCCTCATTGATCTTCTGGATGATTTCATAGATTTCCTGGACCATGAGCGGAGCGAGACCGAGCGACGGTTCATCCAAAAGCATCAGTTGAGGACGCGCCATAAGTGCCCGTCCGATGACCAGCATCTGTTGTTCACCGCCTGACAGATAACCGCTCATTCGGCGACGCAGACGCTTAATGGATGGGAAGTAGTCAAATACCATTTCAAGGTCCTGCTTGACTCCCTGGCGGTCTTTGCGGCAGTAGGCGCCTACGAGCAAATTTTCCTCGACGCTGAGGTGCTCGAGAACCCTGCGTCCTTCCATGGCCTGGCTGATGCCCAATACAGCAATATGTTCGGGTCCGAAACGGTCTATGCGCTTGCCGTTAAACTCGATGCTACCGTCGGTAACGTCCCCTTCTTCAGTTTTGAGCATACCAGAGATAGCCTTGAGCGTTGTCGTCTTCCCACCGCCGTTTGCTCCCAACAATGCAACAATCTGGCCATCGGCCACGGTCAGCGATACGCCTCGCAGTACCCGGATAACATTTATATAGACAACTTCAATATTTTTGACTTCCAGCATTTTATTCGCTCATTTTTCCTTCCCTAAATATGCGCTGATGACCTCAGGATTTGTCTTAATCTCAGCCGGCGTGCCCTCGGCGATCTTGCGCCCAAAATCAAGGACCACTATCCGGTCGGCGATGTCCATTACCACGCCCATATCATGTTCGACCAGAATAATG
>JASFSK010000100.1:0-10724 GCA_050114455.1 Desulfobacterales bacterium
TCGGCAAAGATTTTACCGCACCGACCTGCGCTACCTGTCATATCAGCCTGTTGGTCAATGCGGATGAAGAAGTGGTGTCGCAAAGATCTCACCAGATGAGCAATCGTTTACCGTGGCGCATTTTCGGGATAGTCTATGCCCATCCGCAACCCATAAGCCCGGACACAACGATCATTCGCAACAAAAACGACCTGCCACTGCCGACCTCACTCGATGGTGATATTGCGGCCGCATATCTCATTGATGAAAAGGAAAGGGATTCTCGGCGTAAGGCCATGCAGGCAGCTTGTTTGAATTGCCATGATACTTCCTGGGTAAACGGCCAATGGCAGAGATTTGAGAACACCATCCGCACAACCAATGCGGAGGTTCTGCTCGCAACCAATATCATGAGGGATATTTGGCGCGACGGACTGGCGGATTTCAACGCTAATCCATTTGACGAGGGCATCGAAAAGAAATGGACCGACATATGGCAATTATATGCCAATACCATTCGATTTGCATCCGCCATGGGCGGTGGCGGTGACTACGGGGTGTATGCGGGCGGTCGCTATCAACTTACCCAAGCGTTGCTGGAACTCAACGACTGGTACAAATTGCACAAAGAATCACTTGGGGCTGCCGAAAAATAACGCAAGGGCAACGCCGGGTCTTACTCAATTCATAAGCCTCCCCGATTTAGCGGGAAGAGAATTTAAAAGGCTCCACCGATACGGCGAGAGCCTGCTTCAGCGTACAAACTTGATCGATCCCGGTGGCTTATGAATTGCAAGATGATACACATGCTCTTGATCCGAGGATGGGGTTTTATCGACGCTAGTCCGCTGTGTGCCTGTTGAGGACAGGATCGATGCCGACGCGGCGTGCCAGGTCGGATGTGAAAAGACCCTCGGGATCGAGTTTCTGTTTGATTGCCAGGAGTTCGCGGTAACGTGGATAAACGCGATAGAACTGATCAGGGGTCAGAACCTGGTCCTTGGCAAGATGTATCTTGCCGCCGCGCCGCACCGTCACATCGATAAGGCGGTCAACAGCTTCGCGGCTGGCAGCCTCCTGGTTTGTCTTGGGGTGGAATTCGAAATTAAGACTGTAGCCGTCCTCGGAAAACGAGATCAGGCTGTCATCCTGTTTGTGCGCGCGCAGAATGGTGGTAACCGGTGGGCAGGGCGAGGATCGGCATATTCCCAAAAGCTCAATGATGGCCTCTCTGGCGCTGTGTCGAGGAAAGGTGAGTTGAACCGTATACCCGTGCGGGCCGCATACAAGGTGGGCCGGAGGCACAGTGAAACTGGCCTCGAAACCGAATCTGAGAAAAAGTTCAGTGTTGGAGGCGCGTCCTGTCAGTGACGCCAGCTGGCAGCCCAAATAATAGAGGCGGTTGAACGAATTCATCATGGGGCGCTGTGCATATAACATCAGCGACAGAATCGGGCCGAATTTTTCGTGCAGGGCAAGGCCGAATTTGCGGTGATTTTCGAGACGTTCATAGCCGGCCGCCAGGATTTGCCGGCGTTGTGATTCTGTATCCTGGCGTTTAATCCACCTGGCAGCATGGATTACCGAACGTCCGGTTCGGGGGCCTCGGGCGTAGGCATCCACCCAAACGACGGCAGCGTCGTGGGATTTCTCGACCTGATTCATTGTCCTGAGCAGGGCGTCGACGTTCGGCGCCGGAAGGCGATTGATCTCGACAAAAGGCGAAGGGATCGGTTTGAGCTGGAGAGTTGCCTCGGTGATAATACCCAGCAGCCCGATGCCGCCCACGACGGCATTGAACAGTTCGTGAGACCTGTCGATGTCAAGGGTGTCTCCGTTGGCAAGCAGGAGTGTCAGACGGACCACCTGCCGGGCGAAACTTCCGTGGTGCCATGCGTCCTTTCCATTGACATTGGCACATATTGCACCCGCGACACTGGAGTGGGATTCGGTTGGGCTGGCAGGCAACGTGAGCAGATCATGGTGAACCGCCTGATAGATATCGATAAGCCGCATGCCGGCCTCGACAGTTATCTGGGCGGATGTTGCGTCGAAATCGATAATCCGATTCATTGCACTCATGTCGAGTAGGGCATGACCGTCGTTGAGCGCCAGATCGCCATATCCGCGACCGGCCCCGCGCGCACAAATGGTCATTTTTTGCTGTCGACAATAGGCCAGAGTCTCGCGGCACTGTTCGATCGATTTCGGCCGGGCAACTAGGGACCGCGTGCGAATAGAGCCAACCAGCGAGGTCAGTTCCTTCCATTCCATGAAGCTCGGGATTTTTTGAAAATTTGATTGCATTGATGCTCTCCAGCTTAACCGTCGCACCAGACATCGGTATCTGACAGCCGGGATACAGGTATCCGATATCGGAAAATAACATCAACATTGAAAATCTTTTATCACGAAGGATCCTCTCACCGGAGACCGGGACTGCGTTATACTCAATGGAAATTATCGTCCAGGTTCCCGGTAAGATGGAACCAAAGCAATTAGAAAAGGGCCTTTCCCGGGTTGGTGAGAAATTGAATGTGGACATCCACATCGCTTAAGCTGATTGATTTAATGAACCTATTCGGTGCGGTTTTCACCACCTGTAAGCTTTGCTCAATTTTGCAATGGGGTGGGGATCCGCGAGCTAATTATTATTGCCGGGATTAGTCCAGTACGGCTACCGCTTCTATTTCAATCAGGTACTCCGGCAGCGCCAGGCTGTCTATGATCAATAATGTGTTGGGTGGGCAAGGCTCAGCAAAAAATTCGTTTCGCACGCTGCGAAAGGTTTCAATAAAACTGTAATGGGTCAGAAAGGTGGTCTTTTTTACGATGTTCTGCAGCGTGCCCCCGGCTTCCTCCACAACATTTTTTAAATTTTCATAGACTTGCCGTACCTGGGCTTCAAAGTCCCCTTTTCCCACGATATTGCCGTTTATATCCTGGGATACCTGTCCGGCAATGTACAAGGTGTTGCCCGCTTTTGCCACGTGAGAATATCCTTTGGTCGGATGAACGCTATTGAGTTTTAGAATTTCGTGTGCCATGAATACCTCCTTTGCATATAATTTTCCTGCCCGGTTTCGTTCGTTATATTGCACCTTAAAATTGTTTGCCAAGAAAGGCAATATCAAAATTTATCTTCATTTCGATTAGCTTCTGGTGATCAAATCGCCTTGAAACCTAAAACCAATCATGGACACAGGTCCAAACAATTGATGTCTTCATTGTCTGCTTTCGATACGGCCGCAATTCAGCCGCTCAGACAGATAATTTAGCTGTTTTATAATTAGTTATTGCAATTTCAGCAAACAGTTGATACCCATTTTCATCAAACCATCGATTCTGTTGAGGCTAATTTTAAGTCTATGGCCCTTGCCAGCGATGTGTCTTTTGCTTATTTTAATATACATATTATAAAGATGGTCAGATAGATGCCTTACATGGATACAATACACTGCTGATAATTTGTTCTATCAATTGAAATCCAGTGAAAGTCAGAATTCCAAAATCGATCAGCCCGGTCAGCATGCTGTTCGTTATTCCCATAATCCTGATGGGTTATGAGATTGTTCGTGCCGATCCTATAGACTTGTCCTCGCTGATCGATAAAAATCCACGCTTCATAGTGTTAAGTGAAACCATTCGGGTGGTGACTGCTTACAATGCCGGAGACCCGCGGCAAACGGACGACTCTCCCTGTATATCCGCCAATGGCGAAAACATCTGTCATGCCTTGGCAAAAGGCGAAAAACGCTGTGCGGCAAACTTTGTTCCTTTGGGCTCAAGCCTGTATGTGGATAAAATTGGTGTGTGTTTGGTAACAGATAGAACCAACAAGCGTTACCGCAACCGGGTGGATATCGCCATGAAAAAGAATGAGTACCGAAGAGCGCGTCGATTCGGCAGGCAGAAACTGAATGTAAAAATTATCGATATTGGCCACGAGCCCCATTGAAATATCAATATAACTCCGAAAATACGGTTCCAGGACGTCATCTCCCCGATCCTTGCAAGAATTGGAGGGTTGGATGCTAACTAAAAATCAGCGACCACCAGCGGATGTTATCCTGGCCCCTTCCAAAAACCATCCAAAAATTCACAGCTCTGCTGGTGGTCGTTGATTTTTAATTTAGGGCGCATGAACCATCTCCAGCCATTACGGTCTGTTTCCCTACCATTGCCTGTATGCTGTTTAATCTTTGCAGTGCTCGTTTGGGTGTTGCCAAACTATACGCTTGCCCAAAACGTGCCTGAGAATGAACCTGATATCAAACTTTTAAAGCAGGGCAGAGCATATGTCTACAAGTTGTATCCCGAAAATATTGACGGCATGGGGTATAAATTGGTTTACCTGATCTCCGCTCCGCTGGAGGCCTATTGGAAATTTAAAACCGATTTTGAGAATGATTTTTTGTTGACCAACAAACTTATATCGAAACATCGTCTGTTGAAATACAAAGACAACGTCGCTATTACCGAAAACGTCTATGCCACCAAACCAGGTGTGAGATTCCGTTGGCGTACCATGACGTTACCGAATCGGCACCGTCTTGAATTTGAGCTTCAGAATCCGCAAGAATGTGGTAAAAAATTTCATTACGGGCATATTCAGCTGAAGGCCGCCGGTGATTATACCATCGTTACCCAAGTAGCCTATTTTAACTTTTTTGGAGCAGCCCTTTGGATGAATTATCCCTGGTATGGCGGCATGCGCTATTATTTGGAATATACTGCTCGCTGGGAACAAGAAACCATCATACGCCTGATAGATAATTATCGCTAAAAGGAGTTTGAATAATGAAAAGTTGTGAAACCTGCAGGCTAAGGGCAAAATATGATAAAAACCCCCGGTCTCTGATCGGTCGTCTTTGGAAATGGCATATTGGCTGGTGCCCGGGTTGGAAGTCTTATCTCAAATCTTTGCCTCCTGAAGACAAAGAAAAAATAGCAGCACAATATGGTAAGTAGCGACATCGCTTCAGCTTGGCCGCAGACTGAAAAAGTTTGAACGCGGATGGGCGTCGATTTGATACCCATGGTCAAAATATTAAAAGGAGATTATTTATGTTAATGGATTCGGATGGAGCGACGGTATTGCCGGACAAATGTAATGGTTCATTGTCATCTGATCGGAGAGATCGTTTCAGGCGGCAGATCGAATTTATCCTCGAAATCGATAAACTAAAGAATGTCCTGCGCAAAACGATCTTGATGGATCGCTCCCGACGTGAGAATTCTGCCGAGCACTCCTGGCATATTGCCTTGACGGTGCTGATAATGTCTGAATATGCCAAGGATTCGAATGTTGATCTGTTTCGGGTAATGAAAATATTACTGGTTCATGATATCATCGAGATTGACGCCGGCGATACCTACTGCTACGATGACCAGGGAAGAAAAGACCAGTCCCAAAGAGAGAAAAGTGCAGCGGACCGGATCTTTAATCTCCTTCCGGCGGATCAGGCATCCATGTTGCGGAAGCTGTGGGATGAATTTGAGGAA
This sequence comes from Desulfobacterales bacterium, assembly GCA_050114455.1. Classification (GTDB taxonomy): domain Bacteria; phylum Desulfobacterota; class Desulfobacteria; order Desulfobacterales; family JAFDCJ01; genus JAFDCJ01. The sequence goes on from JASFSK010000100.1 coordinate 5,485, forward strand.
AGGAAAACACCCGAGTCCAAGTTTGCCAACGCCATGGATCGCCTGCAGCCTTTCTTGCACAATTATTATACTGAAGGACAGATCTGGCAGGAAAACAACATTACAAGCGCTCAGGTAAAATCGCGCATGGACCCGGTAGATGACGGTGCCCCGATTCTTTGGCATTATGTCAGGTCTCTAATCGATGATGGGATTCAAAGAGGATATCTTGCCGAATAAGCCGGGAGAAACCATCATCGATGCCATAAACCTCACAAGGATTTATGCTTTGGGCAGCAGTGAAGTTGTCGGTGTTCGCATGATCGATCTTAATATTGCTGCCGGGGAGCTGGTTATCTTGAAAGGAAACAGCGGATCAGGCAAAAGCACCTTGCTGTCATTGCTGGCCGGTCTGGATCGTCCGACGAGCGGCGAATTGACGGTGGCAGAACATAACCTTGCCACGGCGACACCGATGCACCTCACCCGCTTCAGGAGGAAAGTCGTTGGGATGGTCTTTCAGACCTTCAACTTGATGCCGACCCTGACGGTCGTAGAAAATGCCAGCCTTCCCGCACTGCTGGCAGGGAAAAAACCATCCATTGTCAGGGAAAAGGCAACAGACCTATTGGCTTGGCTTGGTCTCGGCCACCGGCTCACCCACCTGCCAGGCCAGCTTTCCGGTGGTGAAATGCAGCGAACGGCAATTGCCAGGGCATTGATCAATGATCCGGACATTATTATCGCCGATGAACCGACAGGCAATCTGGACAGCCGAAACGGCCAAGCTGTCATCGATTTATTGGCCGAATTGAATCGAAATTGGAAGCGTACGGTTATCATCGCCACCCACAGTTCCCTGGCGGATTCACTGGCTACCGTTCACATCAACCTGAAAGATGGGATGGTATCCGAATAAATCTGTGCAGCGTATATTATTTTTCTTCAAGTTTTTCATCTGGTTCAGTCTGCGCAACATGCGACGGCATCCGGGCCGGGCACTGACAGTACTACTCGGTATTGCTCTGGGAGCCTCTGTATTTACGAGTGTCAGACTCTCTATTCATGCATCGCTGGATTCTTTTACCCGCAGCATGGAATTGATGGCCGGACGAGCAGACCGTGTTCTGATTCGACCTGGAGGGAGCGTACCAGAACAACTGGTTGCCGATATATTAAAACACCCCCTGGTTGAAAGCGCCGCACCGGTGCTAACCGCCTATATCCGGTCTGACCAGCCAAATTCAAACCCGTTTCTATTGATGGGTTTCGATCCCATTCTGGACGATTCCTTTCGTGAGTGGAAAACTGCCGGGAATGCCGAAAATGAAGCCGAATCTTGGCTAAACCTGTTGAAAGACCCCCGCACCCTGATTGCTTCCAAATCCCTGGCGCTTGAAAATGGATGGCAACCGGGCGAGGATATACATCTTGAAAATGCCAGGCAGTCAACGCCGTTTCGCGTTGTCGGAGTCCTGGCATCACAAGGTCTGGCAAAAGCTGAAGGCGGTCGCGTGGCGATCACCGACATTGCGACCTTTCAGGAGTTCAGCGGCGGTTTCGGCCGGGTGGATCGAATCGATTTGCAATTCAAGCCCGATGTCACCGACAAGGATATGGAAGGATTCGGTACTGATTTGCCCGAAGGCATCGTGCTGAGTTCACCACTGGCTGTCAAAGAAAGTGGACAGGCGATGATTCGGGCGTATCAGCTCAACCTTTCGATTTTGAGTTTTGCCTCCTTGTTTGTGGGCATGTTTCTGGTATACAGCTTGGTGGCCCTGAATGCCGCCGCCCGTCGTCACGAACTTGCGGTTTTGCGGTCCATTGGCGGTTCACCATACCTTTTGCTGGTAATTTTTCTAGCCGAAGGGGCGCTCTTTGGCGTTGCCGGCTGGATTGCAGCAATTCCTATCAGCAGCCTTCTGGTAAAATATTTGTTGGATGGCGTTAGCCAGACCATCTCGACCCTGTTTGTTCGCGTGCAGGTGGATACCTTATTTCTGAGTGTTTGGGAAATTTCTTTGAGTTTTGGTCTAACCGTGTTCATCTCCGTTCTGGCGGCGTTTCAGCCCGCCCGTGAGGCCATGCAGGTTTTGCCCAAAGAGGCCCTTGAAATCTCCCAGCAGGGCTCCGGGATCACAAATTCTCCCCGCAAACTTGCCCTTGCGGGGTTGGTGTGTATCCTGATGGTCCTGCCGCTGTCGTCACTGCCCGGCGTGTTGGGTGTACCCTTGCCGGGCTATTTATCCCTGATCATTCTTTTCGTGGGATTCTCGATGGTGGTCCCTTCGTTTCTGGTGCATTTGGGCGACACCTTTTCACCGATCCTGAACCGGCTCGCCGGCGTGCCTGCCTATCTGGCCGCCCGCTATGTACGAGACAGCGGCGCCCGCACCGCCGTTTCGGTCGGGGCACTGATCACCGCTGTCGCATTGTTCGCCTCTCTGGTGATTATGATCCACAGCTTTCGACGCACGGTGGAGCTATGGGTCTATCAGACCATCAGCGGTGATTTGTTTCTAACACCGAAACTCAACGAAATTAATCAATTTCGTCAGCCGATGACGCCAGAAGTGGTAGGATGGTTTCAAACCTTTGACAGTGCGATCGATATTGTGCCCAATCGACGATATTTTCTTGAATATGACAAGTTCCCCTACGAATTCGAGGTACTGGATTTGGATATTTTTCTAAGATACGCGGATTTCTTCTGGCTGAAGGGGGATCCGGATAAAATTCGATCCAGACTGCGTCGTGGCGATGGGGTGATAATTTCAGAAGTGTTTTCAAATCGAACGGGCTTGACGATCGGGGATACCTTCAAAACCCGGATTGAAAGTTCCCGGGTTGAGTTGCCGATTTTAGGATTGGTGCGGGATTATCGGACTCAGGGTGGGGTGGTCTTTTATTCCATGCAGCATTTTAAGGCGCGATATCATGATTCCCGCTGGAGCGGTTTGCGCGTGTATTTCCGGGACCGAAATCAAGATATGAAGTCCGCTGTCGCCGACCTTCGGAAAAAAGTCCAGGTCCGCTGGGGCAGCCGCCTGGACATGATCAGCGGCAGAGATTTGAGAACATCCATCCTAAGGGTTTTCGATGAAACCTTCGCGGTTACGACCGTCCTGTTGCTCATCGCCCTGGCGATCGCAGCGCTCGGAATTGCCACAACCCTGACGGTTCAGGTATTGGAACGTTCCAGACAACTCAATACCCTGACGGCCATCGGTGCCGGGTCCGGACAAATTCGTTCGATGATTTTTTGGGAGGCGGCCTTCATGGTGGCGGCAGGTGAGATAGCCGGGATTATCTGCGGTTTCATCTTGTCGTATCTATTGGTGTATGTAATCAACCGTCAATCTTTCGGCTGGACATTTCTATATTCAGTGGACTGGCAAGCTTTGGCCCTGTCGCTGCCCTTGATTGTTCTGACGGCCCTGGCCGCTGCAATTCCCGCTACGAAAATGGTTTTTCGGAAACCGCCGGCGACGCTTCTGCGGGAATGAATTGAATGGGGAAGGGGGAATGGGGAATGGGGAGGTCGGAATTCGGAATGCGGAATTTGGAATGGGCGAATGATTGAACAAATGAGGACCGCTTCTGCGGATTAATAAAGACAGAATTTCTAAGAAACCATTGCGGCACGGCTTAGGGTAACCTCTAATGCAACAGACAACTTGTCGCAATTGGCCAAGGAATTTAGGCTTGAATAAAGATATAATTGCTGGAGCGAAGCGACATCTACCAATCTTCAATCTTCATTCTTCAATAATCAATATTATAGTTTGTATGGCAATCCTTCGAATAAAATACAAGTTTATCATTTTAATCATGATTTTTTTGGGTTACAGCCAGCCGGTTAGGGCTGATGACGCCGCTAAATATCTAGCCATCACCGGTCCCTGTAACCTTGAATTTCCCAAAGACCATGGAGCGCATCCGGGACACCGCACGGAGTGGTGGTATTTCACAGGTAATTTACATTCCCCTCACGGGAACCTATTTGGGTTCCAGCTTACCTTTTTTCGCAGACAGATCAGTCCGCCTGGGGCCGAAATTAACTGGCCCGACCCGCCGTCCGCCTGGCGGACCCAGCAGATTTATCTGGCCCATGCTGCTGTTTCAGATGTCGCCCAAAAGGCGCATTTGCAAGCAGATTTGATTGGCCGCGGGGCTCTCAAGCTGGCGGGTGTTGAGCAACGGTCCCCACAGACGAGGGTATATCTTAAAAATTGGTCGGCGCTGATCAGCTCCGAGAATCAGGTGCTCGAGGTCGATACGGATGAATTTGCCTACACGCTTTTTTTAACACCGAAGAAGCCGCCGGTTCTGCACGGTCGCGCCGGTTATAGCCTGAAAGGCTCAACGCCGGACAGGGCCAGCTGTTATTACTCGTATACCCGACTCGATGTGAGTGGCAGTTTGACACTCGGAGATGAGGCCTTCAACGTTAGTGGCCAAGGATGGATGGATCATGAATTCAGTTCAGCGTCGCTGGAGCCCGGCATCATCGGCTGGGACTGGTTTAGCCTGCAGTTATCCGACCGAACGGAAATCATGCTGTTTTTTTTAAGAACATCGGATGGGGGGATCAGTCCTGTTTCAGGCGGAACCTATGTCGATCCTGTGGGGCAAACGACCGCACTGGGTAAAGATGACATAGCCGTGACGACCCTGGACACCTGGAAAAGCCCTCATTCAAAGGCTGTTTACCCATCGCGCTGGCGGCTGCAGGTTTTGCCGTATACGCTGGATTTACTTGTTTTCCCTAACCTGGCGGACCAGGAAATGCATACCTCTGAGAGCACCGGCGTAACCTACTGGGAGGGATCTGTCTCCATTCGAGGCACAAAAGAGGCGATAGCGATTCAAGGTCTGGGGTATGTGGAGCTAACCGGATATGCTGAAAGTTTTGATGTGCCAATGTGATCGACAGCAAAATTTTGTTATGAAAATTCCTTGAATTTTGTTAAAATCTAGAAGAATTCATCCTAACCGCACGACAGCTCAATGGCACCAGAAACGGAGATTTGCCCATGCCCAGCAGACTTATATTGATGATCTCATGCGCTCTGGCACTGCTATCCTCAGCCTGCTTCCTCAAACCCCAATTCTCGACCCTTGAAGCTCAATTGGAGGATTCACGAAATCGAAAGGACCAGGTCAAGAGCAGATTGGCATTCCTGGAGAAAAAATTGGCCGAGTCAGAGAAAGAGCTGGACCTGGCAACCGCCGAGCTTCATGACACCAGGGTAGCC
>JASFSK010000101.1:0-10669 GCA_050114455.1 Desulfobacterales bacterium
ATCCAGCCGGTTGGTATCCAGGTTGACATTAAACGCCACCAGGGGCATGCGCGCTCCCATGGCTGTGACACCGGCGCAGGGGTGAACCTGGGCCGGCCCGAAATCGGGCGTCCATTCCGGCTGCTTGAGCTTTTCTGCCATGGCCTCGTACTGTCCCTTTCGGACGGAGGCCAGATTCTGTCGCTCCGGTCGGGTGGCCGATTGTTCGTATAAAAAAATTGGCAAGCCATAGGCATCAGCGGCAAGTTTGGCCGTTGCTTTGGAAATTTCGACGGCTTCGTCTACGCTGACATTTTTTACCGGAATAAAGGGCACCACATCGATGGCCCCCATTCTGGGGTGCTGGCCCTCGTGGGTGCGCATGTCGATGAGTTCAACAGCCACTCCCATGGATTCAACGACAGCGTTTTTTAACGGCTCCGGTTCACCAACCACGGTAACTACCGAGCGATTGTGATCTTCGTCATTCTGGTAATCCAGCAGCTTGACACCGTCTTTTCCCCGATATGGTTCAACAATTTTCTCGATTTTTTTCAGATCACGTCCTTCACTGTAATTGGGGACACATTCTAAGATTCTTTTCATACCGGCCATTGTTTGCTCCTTAATCGGTTACGCCGGTTGAGGCGGTTAATAGGCCCTTTCTGGCGTTTTCTGACAACATGTTGTAAAGACATGAAGATTCCAGGTGTCAGGTGTCAGGGAAAGGAGGTGCCAGATACTGACACCTGACACCCGAAACCTATAAAAATAATCAATGTGCTTGCCGCCCTGCAGGGGCCATTTTTCCGAGCGTCGTATCGGAATAAAGCTTAGACACTCAACGGGCAAAACGGCTAAACTTCAATCATTCGTTTTTCAAAGGCTTGTGATACCAAATCCTCGACCATCTCCTCATCGCTCAGAAACGGCAGGGTGATATGGTCCGACTCAGGGCGCATGGTATTGTATTTAATCGACGTCTCGATGGAATTTTCATTTCCGGCCCAGGCCCGGCGCGCAACGCCCCCCATAACGTCCCAGGGAATGGCCTGTTTGATGACGTTGTCGGTGCGTTGACTGCCGTCCAAAACAAGGCCGAATCCACCGTTGATGGCCTTGCCGATGCCAACACCGCCGCCATTATGCAGGGCCACCAGGCTCATACCCCGGCCGGCATTGCCGGCGAAGCACTGGGTGGCCATGTCGGCCATGATATTACTGCCGTCCTTAATGTTGGCAGTTTCCCGGAAGGGAGAATCCGTTCCGCCGGTATCGTGGTGGTCTCTTCCCAGCATAACAGGCCCGATGTCGCCGTTTCGCACCATTTCGTTGAATTTCAGGGCAATGGTCATGCGGCCTATGGCGTCCTGATAGAGGATTCGGGCCCGGGTGCCGACCACGAGCTTATTTTTAGCAGCATCCCTGATCCAAACGTAATTGTCGCGATCCTGGAACCTGCGGTCCGGATCAATACATTCCAGAGCGGCCTTATCGGTCCTTAGCAGGTCATCATCCCTGCCGCTCAGACACACCCAGCGAAAGGGACCGTAGCCGTAATCAAACAGAATTGGACCCATGATATCTTCGACATAGGATTGAAAAATGAATCCATCCAAAGGATCCCTGCCGTTTTTACAGATATCATTGACTCCGGCATCGTAAACCGCTTTCAAAAAGCTGTTGCCATAGTCGAAAAAATAGGTCCCCCTGTCAACAAGCGTTTTTATCAGTTCATAGTGACGCCTTAAAGTGGTATCGACCATTTCCTTGAAACCGGCATGACCGGATTTTAATAGTTCCGTGCGTTCGTCAAAGGCGATTCCCTGGGGACAATAGCCGCCTTCATACACTGCGTGGCAGGACGTTTGATCCGATAGCAGGTCGATTTTTATCTGGTTGTTGACGGCATATTCGATCAGATCCACCACATTGCCGTAAAATGCAATGGCGATGCTATTTTTTTTTTGCTGGTATTCACCTGCCAATTTAAAGGCTTCGGCAGGATCGTCGACAGCTTTTTTGATCCAGCCCTGCTCCAATCGGGTTTGTATGCGGGAGTTGTCGACTTCGGCGATAATCGCAACACCGTTGGCGATTTCCACGGCCCTTCCCTGGGCGCCGCTCATTCCCCCTAAACCGGACGATACAAACAGACGGCCGGCCAAATCCTGATCCGGGGGAATGCCGAGTTTTGACCTGCCAGCATTCAGGATGGTGCTGTAGGTGCCGTGTACGATTCCCTGGGGGCCAATGTACATCCAGCCCCCGGCCGTCATTTGCCCGTAGTTGGCCACCCCCAGTGCCATGGCACGGTGCCAGTTTTGCTGGTCATCAAAGCAGCCGACCATCAATGCATTGGTGATAATGGCCCGGGGTGAATCTTCCGATGATGCAAATAATCCCAGAGGATGTCCGGACGCCATTACCAGGGTCTGATTACGCGTCAATTCTTCCAGATAACGTCTGATCAGGCGGTATTGCATCCAATTCTGGCAGACCTGGCCGGTCTCACCATAAGTGACCAACTCATAGGGATACAGGGCAACATCAAAATCCAGGTTGTTGTCGATCATTACCTGAAAGGCCTTGCCCTCGATACACTTGCCGGCATACTCATCGATGGGTTTGCCTTTAATGGGGCCGGAGGGGCGAAAACGGTACCCGTAGATCCTTCCTCGGGACAAAAGTTCATCCAGGAATTCGGGCGCCAGGATGGCATGCCATTTTTCAGGAACATAGCGCAAGGCGTTTTTCAGGGCCAATTGGGTTTCTCGGTGGGTGAGATGAAAGTGCCTGGCGGGTGCTCTGCGGATTCCCTTCTCAAAGTCGGGCAACTCAGGCAGATCTTCAAGAATTTCACCCAGGTGGATTTTCATTGCCTGGGATATATGGGTGTTGTTTTGCATTTATTCTTCTCCGGTTAGTAAATATGGTTTCTCAATAACCTGGCCACCGGGTTGAAAAACGGGCATTCTAATCGAAATAGACATAGAAGCTGATTACCAAACACTTCTGACAAAAGCAATACGAAGAATATTCGAAAGAAATTCCCCACAGAACCACGTTGCCCCGGCAACACTTCCTGATGATTTCAGCTTTAAACACAGAAATTCATTTGGCTGCGGTGCTGACAGCAGGCCAGTTCTTCATAAAATCATGCTCATATCGCCAAGTCAATACAGGTCTTTTTAAATTGAGGTTTTTCGCGCGACGCTTCCACTGAATTTGACACCAATGCCGGACAATAGTATGAGAAATGTTTCCAACTTATCTCTTGTTAGAATATTCGAGAAATTTACAGACCGGCAGACAGCCGGTTAGGGAGCCTCCTCATGATTAATGTTTGGTTGATCGTTCAGGCCGTAATTGCACTCGCTATATTCCTGTTCACCTTTGGATTTTTGTTGACCAGCATCAGGGAGAACGAAAATCGCGCTGCAGCTGTGGCCGGTGTCCTGTGCGGCCTGCAGGCTGTGGTAGCATTATTGGTCTATTACCTTTACACTTTGGGCTCATTTGCCCATTTTATCGGGGCGTTGCTGATGGCGATCGTGTCCATGGCCGTGATTGGCATGATTTACTTTTTTTGGCGCCAAACCGATCGGAATCAAAGAGCACTTGCCGGCACTCGGGGCTACGTGGTCGGCGAAGCACTGCGCTATGATGAACGCGAGCAGGTTTTCGCGCGGGAACGAACGCTGCGCCCCGGCTCTGTTGAATATAAGGAATTTTATCGCCTGCATCCTGAACTTGAGCCCAAGGATTCAGAACGAAGAAAATTAGGCGGTCTGCTGGGGACCCCCGGCGCCATCGATCGGCCCACTGAGGTTTTCAATATTTCTGCGATGACAGCGGCATTTTCGATTCCGCCCCATTTCGGTAAACCCCAAACCCACAGCCCGGCGGTGAATACAGACGCTGATATTTCTTTGGCCATGAGCCCCGAAGAAGCCACCCGGCGTATCAAGGGTTTTGCACGCCATCTCGGAGCCGGTGTGGTGGGAGTTGCGAAGATGAATCCCCTCTGGGTATATTCAAAACGGGGTGAAATTTTTTATGACGACTGGGACCAATGGGGCGAGGAAATTAAGGTTGAACATCCCTATGCCATTGTTTTTGCGGTGGAGATGGACTTGGAAATGGTCCATACCGCACCCCATACCGCCAGCGTGGCCGAAAGTGCGCTCAGCTATTCGAAAGGGGCCTGGATTTCAACCCAGTTGGCTGGATACATTGCGAATTTGGGGTTTTCCGCCACGGCCAACCACAGCCGACACTATGATCTTCTGTTGGTGCCCGCCGCAGTCGACGCCGGCTTGGGTGAAATGGGCCGTTTTGGATACCTGATCACCAAAGAGCTGGGCCCACGCGTGCGGCTGTTTGCCGTGACCACCGACTTGCCTCTGGTTGCCGATACGCCGGTGGACATCGGTGTCGAAGATTTTTGCCGTTTTTGCAAAAAATGTGCGCGTTGCTGCCCTTCCAATTCAATACCAGATGGAGAACAGCATGAAGTTAACGGCACTTTGAGATGGAAGCTGAATGCGGAGACCTGCTTCGGCTACTGGGGGAAGGTGGGAACGGACTGCAACGTTTGTATGCGGGTGTGCCCCTGGAGCCATGCACGAACATTTCCCCACCGTGCCGTTATATCCATGGTGGTGAGAAACCGATGGTCGCGCCGTTTGTTTTCTATCATGGATGATCTTTTCTATGGAGACAAGCCCAAGCCCGGCGCGCCCCCGCCGTGGGCTGGATATAATTAAAAGATTCCATGATGGAAATCTCACGTAAACTTGTTTTGGCGCTAGAGCCAGAAAGCTGCTTCTCCTGACGTACTAAGCACAGGGGGGGTTCACCCTCCTTCCCCAACATTCTCAAGTTCTTCCCAACGAAAATAAGCTGTCTCTATTTCTTTTTCCACCCGATCGAGATCCGCTTTTAACCGGGCAATCTCCGCCTTATCTTTTTTGTAGAACCGGGGGTCGGACATGATCGTGTAAAGATCTTTCTGCTTCAATTCAAGGGCATCGATCTTTTGGGGGAGTTCATTGAGTTCCCGTTTCTGCATATATCCCAGCTTTGTCGGTTTAGGCTTTTTCGGTTTTGGCTGAACTTTTTTCTTGTCCCTTTTTAAATGAATAGACTCCCGCGTCTTATTCGGTCTTTGTTCGAGCCAATCATCATATCCGCCGGCATATTCAATCACCCGTCCGTCTCCCTCAAAGACCAGGGTGCTCGTGACAACATTGTTTAAAAAGGCCCGATCGTGGCTGACGAGTAAAAATGTTCCCCGGAATTCGAGAAGAAGCTCCTCTAATAGTTCAAGTGTTTCCGCATCCAAATCGTTGGTGGGCTCATCCAGCACAAGCACGTTGGCAGGCCTTGCAAAAAGCTTGGCCAGCATCAAACGGTTTTTTTCTCCTCCCGACAGGACATAAACCGGAGTGCGGCATCTTTCCGGAGTGAAGAGAAAATCCTGCAGATGGCTGATGACGTGGCGCTTGCGACCATTGAAAATGATAAAATCGTTACCTTCGGAGATGTTTTCCTGAACGGTTTTTTGATCATCCAGCTGGGCCCGGAGCTGGTCGAAATAGACCGCCTGGAGATGGGTACCGTGCCGGACGCTTCCAGATTCCGGCTTGATTTTCTTTAAAAGGACCTTCAACAGGGTTGTTTTTCCCACGCCGTTGGGACCGATGACGCCCACTTTGTCGCCGCGCATGATGACAGTGGAAAGATCCCGCACAACGGGGATTTGATGATATGAAAAGCTGACCGCTTTGGCCTCGATGACAAGCTTTCCGGTTTGTTCGGCCTCCTGCACCTGCAGTCTGACGTCTCCGATTGTTTTTCGACGATCTCGGTAGGCTGCCCGCATTTTTTCCAGGTTTCTGACGCGACCCTCATTTCTGGTTCTGCGGGCCCTGATACCTTTTCTGATCCAGGCTTCCTCCAGTGACAGTTTTTTATCGAACACGTTGTTTTGTTTTTCCTCGACATCCAAGGTAGCCCGCCTTCGCCTTAGATAGGTGGGATAATTGCAGTCATAGGAAACCAGCCGGGCGCGGTCCAATTCCACAATCCTGTTTGCGATCTTTTTCAGAAAATCACGGTCATGGGTGACAAAAACGAGAGTTTTTACATAACGCTGGATAAATTCTTCCATCCAAATGATAGTATTGATATCCAGATGATTGGTGGGCTCATCCAGGAGGAGAACATCAGGGTTGCGGACAAGCGCCCGTGCAAACAGTACGCGACGCTTCATGCCCGCCGAAAGATCGGCGAACGTGTCATCCGGATTCAATCGGGTTCGCGACAGAATGTTGTCGATTTGATTCAAAAGCAACCACCCTCCGCCGGAATCCAGCTTATGCTGCAGGTCATCGCTGGTTGATGAATGATCAGCGGTGATATTGACCCTTGAATGTCTGCTGACCCTGTTTTGTTCGGCCAAGGCCTTGCCCATTTCTCCCAGGCCTTCGGCAACTATCTCAAAGATTGTACCTTTGAGCCCCGCCGGGACATCCTGTATCAGGGCCGCAACGGTGATGCCCTGCTGATGCCAAACACTGCCTTTATCCGGCAAAAGACTGCCGCTGAACAGTTTTAGCATGGTTGATTTGCCCACACCGTTGCGACCAATCAGGCATACGCGTTCGCCTTTTTCAATCTGGATTGATATGTTTTCAAGCAGCGGGGGACCGCCGAATCCCCAGCTTACATTTCGCATGCCGATTAGGGCCATAAAGCTATTCTCAATTGATATCCCTCGTTTTAAAGAAATCGACTTCCGGCCATTCTTTCATGCAATAATCCAACTGCCATTCACTGGTAGTTAAAAAGGACAGGCGCCCCTGTGCATCTCTTGCCAGGTTGGCCAGATACTTTTTTTCAAACGCAGCCTTTTTTTTGCGGTCACCTATCTCGATCCAGCGGGCTACAGAGAAATCGACAGGTTCATATGCGGCATCTACACCATATTCTGCTTTGAGTCGTGCAATGGTCACATCAAATTGGAGGACACCCACAGCCCCCAGGATGTACCCATTGCCCATGAGTGGTTTGAAAACCTGGACAGCGCCCTCCTCCGAAAGCTGACGCAAGCCTTTCTGAAGGTGTTTGGCTTTCAGCGGATTTTTCAAACGCACCCGCCTGAAATGTTCGGGAGCAAAATTCGGAATTCCGCTGAAGCTTAGCAATTCTTTTTCTGTAAATGTATCGCCGATTTTGATGGTTCCGTGATTATGGATGCCGATGATGTCCCCGGGAAACGCCTCCTGCACATTCTCTCTGTCCTGTGCCATAAATATGGTGGCATTGGCAAAAGCGACCTCTTTACCGATCCTGTGGTGGATGACCTTCATTCCCCGTGTAAACTTGCCGGAACAGATCCTGATAAAGGCAATCCTGTCCCGGTGAGCGGGATTCATATTGGCCTGGATTTTAAAAGCAAAACCTGAAAATGGTCGTTCATACGGTGAAACATCGCGGGTTACGGTTGTACGGGATCCTGGGTGGGGTGCCATTTCGACAAATGCATCCAGCATTTCCCTGACACCAAAATTATTGATGGCGCTGCCAAAAAAAACAGGGGTCTGGCCCCCTTTAAGAAAATCGCTCATTTCAAACGGGTTTGCAGCACCTTGAATTAATTCGATATCACCTCGCAATTCATCCGCCTGCCGGCCGAGCAGTTCATCCAGGGTGGGGTCTGACAAGTCATCGATGACAATACCCTGCGGTCCGATGGTATCCTCACCGGGTCTGAAAAGATGTAGCTGTTTATGGAAAATATTATATACACCTTTAAAGCGTTTGCCCATGCCGACCGGCCAGGAAAGCGGTGTACATTCGATCTGCAGTTTATCCTCGATGTCCGCGAGAATATCCAGCGGTGCCAGTCCTTCGCGATCGAGTTTGTTGATGAATGTCATTATAGGAGTATTGCGCATCCTGCAGACTTCCATGAGTTTTTCAGTCTGAGGCTCCACTCCCTTTGCATTGTCGATGACCATCAAAGTGCTGTCCACGGCGGTCAATACGCGGTAGGTATCTTCAGAAAAGTCCTGGTGACCGGGGGTATCGAGAAGATTGATCTCGAAATTCCTGTAATTGAATTTCATGACGGAAGTTGTAACGGAAATGCCACGCTCTTGTTCAATCGACATCCAATCGCTGGTGGCATGTCTGGCTGCATGTTTGGCCTTAACCGCGCCAGCCTGCTGAATCGCTCCGCCAAACAGAAGGAGTTTTTCAGTTAGGGTGGTTTTTCCGGCATCGGGGTGGCTGATGATCCCGAAGGTCCGCCTGCGGGTAATCTCGGCCACATTATATTGAGTTGGAAAGTTATCGTCGTTCACAATTGTATTTTCCTTAAGTTCCTGTTTACTTTTCTAAAGCCGTAAATCCTGACCGAGCCACCTCAATTACTTTTTCCAAGCCGATTTCCTGAACGAAATCATCGATTATCTGGGACGTCCCCGCCACCTGTGCAACACACACTTCATTGTTTTGACGGACGAGGATCTCATATGTATGCTTTTTGCTCAACTTTTCAAGATGCGCATCATCCGCCTCAAATTTGACAATCGCCACCTCCCGCCAGAAGCTCTGATTGACGTCCAGCTCTTTGGCAGAGATGACTTCAGTCATTTTTTCTATCTGCTTGATCATCTGAAGTGTCTTGTCATCATTGTCTTCCCGCAGGGTAATGGTCATTCTGCTAATACCGGGTTGCTGGGTCGCGCATGCCGTGATGGTATCAACATTGTGCATCTTTCTGCGAATCAACATAGCAATTTTGTTGAGAACGCCGGAACGGTTCAATACAAAAATCAGGATGGCACGTCGCTTGGTTTGGGTTGTGGTCACCATGGATTCCTCCCGTTTATTTGGATACGATCATATCGGCAATCCCACCGCCGGCCGGCACCATCGGCAGTATGATTTCACTGGGGTCACACAAAAACTCCACCATAATAACGCCTTTGTGCTCGGCAGCCGCTTTTATGGCATCCGCCACCTGATCCAAGTCAGTCACCTTCAAATAAGGGATGCCGTATGCACCTGCAATGGCTCCAAAATCCGGATTTTTCATTGGGGTCCCGGCATAGCGGCCGTCGTAAAATAAGGTTTGCCACTGCCTGACCATTCCTAGGTAACCATTGTTCAACAGGAGTATTTTGATATCGATGTCGTGTTCCATGATCGCGCCGAGTTCCTGGATATTCATCTGGAATCCGCCGTCTCCGCTAATGGACCACACACGTTCCCCGGGTCGGGCCAATTTGACGCCGATGGCCATGGGCAGGGAACATCCCATGGTACCGGCGCCACCGGAAGTAAACCAGCTGTTGGGGGTCTGAAAATTGTAAAATCGGGCTAAAATCATCTGGTGCTGGCCCACATCAGAAACGATGATATCTTTTCCCGCGGTCAAATCGGACAACTGGGAAATAATGGTCTTCATCAGCAGCTGGCCTTCTCGGCCAATGCCGGCGTCGATTTCGCGCTGAATTGTATCGCCAATCTCAGATCGATAGGCTTCAATTTGTTCGAACCAGATTCGACGCGGTTTTGAAACAATCTCAGGATCTCTGGCCAGTAGATTCAGAACCTCTCCTGTGTCGGCATTGACTGCCACCGATGTCTTTACGTTTTTGTCGATCTCCGAAGGATCGATCTCAACATGTATGACCGCGGCGTCTCCGCCGAATACGTCCAGCTTGCCTGTCACCCGGTCATCAAAGCGCATGCCGAATGAGATGATGAGATCGGTATTGAGCAGGGCGCGATTTGCTTCGACGGTACCGTGCATTCCGACCATACCGAGACTCAGCGGATGGTCAACCGGCATCGCCGATAGTCCGTGCAGGGTGAAAGCTATGGGAATTCGTGCTTTTTCGGCAAATTTTTGCAGATATTGACCGGCATTGCTGGTGACCACCCCGTGGCCGCAAAGGATAATCGGACGTTCACTTTTGTTGATCAAGGACACCGCTTTTCGGATCTGACCGCGATCAGGAACCGGTGAATAAAAAAAGCCCGGCAGATTCGGTACATAGGCCTTCGGATCGAACCGATAGGTGCTATCCGTTTCCTGAAGTTGAACATCCTTGGGGATGTCGATAATGACAGGCCCCCCCCGACCGGTTAACGCCACGTACATGGATTCGTGAATGGTTTCTTCGATTTCTTCCACGGTCAGGGGCATGTACGTCTGTTTGGTCAACGGCATCATGACGCCGACCACATCACTTTCCTGAAAAGCGTCGGTGGCGATCACACCGGTGGCAACCTGGCCGGTTATCGCAAGCAACGGAACAGAATCCATGATGGCGTCTGCAATTCCGGTGACCAGGTTCATGGCACCGGGGCCTGATGTTGCCATGCAGACGCCGGTTCGGGGATGGGAGGTACCTACCGACCCGCGCGATATTCCCTGAGCCATGAATGCAGCACCCTGTTCATGGCGCGACATGATGAATTCAAAGCATTTCTGCTTTTCCATTTCGTCAAATATCGGCATAATGGCGCCGCCCGTGTAGCCGAAGATGTACTTGACGCCTTTGTCTTTCAGGGCCTTGAGGACCAGTTCCGTGCCTTTCATTTTCTCTACATTCCTTTCCTTGAAGCTCGCCGAGGTAAACTGTCTGATATGGCCGGCGGCTGCCTCTGG
>JASFSK010000102.1:0-10606 GCA_050114455.1 Desulfobacterales bacterium
AAGGGTTGCGGAAAAAAAAGCAGTTGCTCGTATTAACGTCGGTGGGCAAATTGGCATATTGGATAAACCGGTTTGCCCCCAATCTCTATGAAAGAATGATGGCCAGGCAAGTCAAAGATGAACTCATCCGATAGATCGATCGACAGGTATACACCACCTTATATGTCCGTTCTTATTCGGGATGCCCTTCAATCACCTGTCCCCGAGAAACAAATGAGATGCCCTGGCCGGATTGGGTCCCGATCATGACGGCTTCAATGATGGGCGGATTCATCTTCTTGTCTGATTTCCATTTGACGATAAATTTTGCACCCGAACCGCCGGCCTTGTCGTTCTCCATTATGATGTAGCGCGTCGATGCCAGCGCTTTTAGCTGGAGAGGTTTATCCAGATATTCTTTGAGCAGCTTACCATCGGTATCATAGTATTTGACCGAGACAAGGTTGATTGATTGATTGATATCCGTGTTGCGAATACTGAGAATGGCAGCCAGATCAAATGGACGGGCCTTAACTCCGCTGTAGATGTGGGAATATATCGAAACGTAAACACTCTGTCCCGTTGAAAGCTGAATTTCTCCGGCTGCCGAAGGTGTCGGTGAGATAGATCCAACCACAATCACTGCCAAAACAAATTTAACAATATAGGACTTTATGGTTGTCGTGTTCATATTTTTGCTCCTTTTCTCTTTTTTTATCAAGATCTGCAGTTTGCATCCCCCGCCTGTCCGCCTTTTCGATTGTCCACTTGTCAGTGCCCGCCTTTTTTGGCTTTTTCTGATCTGTTGTCTATCGTTTGGCAAACGTGTTCGGCAAGGCCAAATCCGGCTTCGGTGTATAGATTAAAAACGGCTTGTGCGCCTGCCGCTTTCAATTCCTCAACCTCATCATCAAATTTCGCTGTGGCAGCGATGGATCCGGCAAATTTGTTTTGCGTCAGCTGGGCCACAGCCGTCATGTTCGCAGTATGCTCCGGTAGGGTAAGCAGAATCATCTGTATCTTTTCCCCAGTCTGTCGGGCCTTTGCCCAAAAGTCATGATCCGTGGGATCCCCGCGGATCACCCGGCGGCCTGATTCAAGGTGTTTTTTGACAATGTCATTATCAAAATCAACTCCGATGACTACCTCGCCATGACGTCGGCGCATGTCATCATAGGCACTGGTTCCGACACGCCCCATGCCGAAAACTGCGATTTCAGCATTTCCGGCATCAATTGGCCGATCTTCGGGAAGACGCGTTTTGGTTTCAAATGGTTTCAATCGCCCGGAAAATCGTGCGTAAATAGCATGGACAAATGTATTCACCGGGGATGCCAGGACGAAGGATATGGCCAGGGTGATGGCGAGGGTGATGAGCCACTCACTTCCGATCCAACCATTTTTATAACTGGTGGACGCGACCAGAAGGCCGAATTCACTGTAGTTGGCAAGACTGAATGATGCCAACAGGGATGTCCGTGCCCGCAGTTTAAACCTGGTGAGCAGGAGAAAAAAAACAATGACCTTAAATACCACGCCGATCGTCAGCAATCCGCCAATGCCGACGGCCTGCAACGTGGCGGCCCCGGATAAACCGATGCTGAGGAAAAAGCCGACCAGGAATAAATCTTTAAAGCTCAAAAGACTTTTGGCCATTTCTTCCGCTTTCGGGTGGCCGGCCGTCAGGACTGCCACCATGAGGGCTCCCAGATCGGGTTTTAACCCAACCGCATCAAAGCCGCCGGCCCCCAGCCCAAGTGCCAAAAATACACTGAAAAGTAACAGCAGCTCGCGATGGCCGACCCGGCTTAAAATGGCAAATAGCAGCGGTCGTGCAATCAATATGCCCCCCACCAGTGCGATGGCCCAGGGAGAGGGTATTTTGCCGGTGGAGAAAGTCAAAAAAAGGACGGCGAAAATATCCTGCATGATCAAAATGCCGATGGAGATACGGCCGTGAAGGGAAGACATCTCCCCCCGTTCTTCGAGCACTTTAACTGCAAACACCGTGCTGGAGAAACTCAACGCAAAAGCAATCAGCAATGACAGCCTGAAATCCAGCGCACTGAACAACGAAAACCCTGACCGACCGAGGGCGTAAATACCCGCTGCGAAAATAACAACGGTAATCGCCATGTGAATCGATGCGCCGGCCCAGATTTCGGGTTTTGCCAGGCTGCGAAGCTGGAGTTTCAATCCGATGGAAAACAGCAACAGGGTTACACCCAGATCGGCAATTTTTTCAAGGGTCTCACCGCCTTCGACACCGAGTGCCTGGAGTACGAATCCGGCAGCCAAATACCCCACCAAGGGGGGCAGGCTGACCCGGTTAACTGCAAAGCCCAGAATAAAGGCAATTAGTATCCAGAGGGGGTCCATGAGATTGTGCCTAAGAATCCATTCATGTTATGGGGATTAGAAATGACCGATGATCCCGTCTCAATCATAACAGGCAAATTAATAAGGATATGCGCGATCCGATGGATGAAAGCCAATTCTTGAATAAAGGTTTCTTACTCGCTGAACTTCCGCTGTCCGGAAACATTATAGCGCTCAGGTAGATATTGACTAAATGAAAACCTTGCTTTATTTTAGATATCCAATTAACCATCATTAGCCTCTTTGTCCAGCTAATTCTGAACCGTTGATTTAAAGCCGGGCCTGCGGGCCGAATTTTCTCACTAATCGATTCACTAATTCAGTCGTTTCTTCGAAACACCTGTCAGCCGACGGGCGGGGGAACAGGGGAGGTGCCAGGATGAGAAACAAGATCGCTTTGGGGATGGTAATATGCACATTAATTTTGGCAGGATGTGCCAAGGAGCAGATATACAGCAGTAGTCCTCCGTTGCAAACCGTCAGTACTTCAGATTTTGAGGTTAAATTGGAACCGTTGAAGGCGGAAGGCTTCAACTACTATAACAGATTCCGCTACGAGTTCACCAACAAGACCAGCGGGGATCTGATCATTGATTGGTCGCAAACATATTATTTACGAAACGGCAAAAAGTACGGTCATTTTGGATGGGAAGGCCTAACGTTTGAGCACCTGAGAGAAGTCAAAGAAGAGCCGAAAATCACAATAGCACCTGGAAAAAAGGATGCAACCGAAATTTTTCCCGTGAAATTAATCGGCTGGAAGGAAGAAGGTGTCAGAATGAAGGCGACGACCCCTGAAGCGGGCTTTACCTTGACGCCGCTGCCCGAGGGGGAAAACGGGATGAGTATTACAGTGCTGAAAGATGGGAAGCCGTTGCAAAAGAAAGTTCTTTTAAATATAAGCCTGAATTAATTATTCGAGCAGCCGGGGAGTTTTCTGCCAATAAAACTCTCCGCCCTCCTGAATTATTCACTTTTTTAATCAAAGAAGATTGGCTGCATCCGCATTCTTCAATCTATTAGGAATAATACGAAGTTAAATCTTGGTGCCTTTGCGTCTTGTGGCTGGAATACATAACATCAAGGTTGCTCCTATGTTCAGACTGGCTGTTTGTTGGGCAGCGGTTGCGCTCCTGTGGCGCCAATCGGTCGCACCTTGGTTATCGGTTACTTCCCGAACAGCCGTTTGAAAAATCCGCCGGATTTCTTTTCTTTTTTCCTTTTATCCGGTTGTTTTTCATCTGAAACTTGGTCCTCTAAATTCGCTTTTCCCAAGGCGACCGCACACGGGTCCTTTTTGCCCACGGACACATCTGCAAAAAAGGCGGCAATGCCGACCGGTCCCAAGGCCAGCGCTCCCGCCATTTTCCCGACGATCAAGGCCGTTCGGCCGGGATCGATGGCCAGAGAGGGCTGGGCGAGGGTGCCGCCCAGTCGAAACGGCTGGGACAATTTCCCTAAGCTGAAACTGATATTGGCGGGCATAGCCCCTTTCTTGGGTGTCGGTTTGACGCCCAGATCCAAGTGCTCCGTTTTCAAATTTACATCACCGGCGCTAAAAATGCTTGTGCGGTCCGTATCCAGCAAGATCCTGACATCTGCCAGACCATCTTTGATTTCAACCTTATTGACGAAGCAATTGACCGGGGTGTATTCTCTTTGTTCTTCGAAAGGATTGAGCATTCGCAGGATACCGCTGCCAAGATATTTTTCAAGCAGCTCGAGGTATTCACTGGCGACCCGCCCGTTGCCCATGGTCATACGAATGTTGCCGTTGAGTCCTCCCATCAAAGCAGCAACCGAGTCACCGGAGCCATTTAGATTGAACGCAGCATCCAGTTTGCCCTCGACGCTGCGCTGATAGCCCAGTTTATCGAGCATCGGGCCTATTTCCAGCTGATCGATATCCAGCGCCGCCGCCAGCCTGGCGGGTGTCTCCTGCGAGCGCAGCGCGAACTGGACGTCTGCTTTGCCCCCGCCGGTCGTGAATTTAAATGGTTTTATCTCAAGATTACCGTCTTTCAGCATGATATCCACAATCACATCATCAAGCGCCAGTGTCGGCAACAGAAGCTGTTTATCACGAAATTTTAAATCAGCGTCAATCGCCTTGAGCCCCTCCAGCGGCAGCGCTTGAGCGGGGAAAACTTTATCCGATTTTTTCAGAGATGCCGAGGACGGTGCCTTGGCGGTTTTTTCTGCTTCAACCTTGGGTATCAGGGTGCGAAGGTCCAATTTTTGCGCCGACAATTCTGCTCGCAACTGCGGACGCTTTTTGGTTAGGTTCAACTCTAGCCAGCCGCTGCGATCGTTTTCTCCCCAAACCGCTTTCAGTGAAGAAATTTTGTAAATTTTGGGCGCAGGGTCGGAAGCCTGGCCGGAGATATTGAATGCCCCCTGAAAGGGTACCGCCGGACCGCCCAGTTTTTGAATGTTGGCTAAATCTTGACCGTGGACGGTAAAATCTAGTTTCATTCCCCGGGGGACAGCCAGATCTTTAATTGTCCCCCGAATCGACACTGCGATCAGGTCTGCGCGACCAAGATTTAAATCTAGATTTTGCAGAGCCAACTTTTTGCCAGCAGCGCCGATTTTGACCGCCAGCTTGAGGGAACCCAGATCCTTGATTTGGGAGAGTGTCTCGAGTGCCGGCAGGGTGACCGGCTGCAAGGTAAATTTTGGTGATGCCAACTCTGTCGATATCTGGGGCTGTTTGCCGCTGAGATTAAGATCAAGTCCGCCGGTGATGTTGTTTGCCCCCAGCTGGAGGTTCAGATTCCCAATCTTGTAAATTTTCTTGGCAGGATCTGTTAGCTTGCCGGATATTGCATAGGCACCCTCAAGGGGTATGGATTGGCCGGTGATTTTGGCAAGGTTGGCGATTTCCTTGCCCTTCATACTGAAATTGAGATCGATGCCGCGTTGAGAGGTCAGGTTTTTAATCGAACCTTTGACCTTGACCGCGGCCAGCTGCTCGGTGCCGGCCTGCAGCTCTAATTGAGAAAGGGTTAGTTGATCGTCGGCAGCAATAATTTTCGAGTGCAATTTTAACGGCCCCAGGTCTTCTATTTGATTGAGGTTGGTGTAAGCTGCCTCCTTGGGGATTGGAAACGGTTTTAGGTTGAATTTAGGGGTAGCGAGATCTACCTCATATTGTGGTGTTTGGGCGGCCAGGTTCAAATCCAGCCAGCCGCTCAGTTGGGTATCTGCCAAGGTAAACTTGAAATCGGTGATTTTGATATGATTCGTTGCTGGATCGCTGATTTTACCGGAAAAGGCGTAGGCCCCTTGACCGGGTACCGGACTGAAAATGTATGGTTGTGCAATGATTTCTTTGAATTTTGCCAACTCCTTGCCGCGCAAGGAGAATCTAAGATCGATACCGCGTTGGGAGATGAGATTATCGACCGATCCGCTCAGGCGCAACTCAGCCGACTTCAACGTCCCGGCCTGCAAATCCACTTTTTTAAGGGCAATCTCCTGGGAAAATCCGGCCAGCGTGGCGGCCAGTTTGATGGGACGAACCTGGCCCAGGCCCTTGGCCCAGCCCTGCTTGGCGAGTTCAGGCAGAAGAACACTCGGCAGATCCAATTTCGGTAAGGATACGTTTGCTTGCAGCTTGGGTTGGTCTTTGCTTAAATCCAGATTCATGGATCCGGTAATATTGTTTTTTCCAGCGGTGATCTTCAAATCGGGTATTTTGAGATTCTTGTGGACCGGGATGAGAACCTTGCCGGTGGCACTGAAGGCACCGCGAACCGGAAACGGCTGCCCGGTTAATTGTTTTAAATTGGCCAGATCCCTGCCGCTGGCCTGAAAGTCGATATCGACGCCTTGCAGTTCTCTCAGATCATCAACCATACCGTTCAAGCGGATTTCGACCAGCTCCGAAGTACCGACTTTGAGATCTATCTTTTCGATGGCCGGTTTTTCAAGCGGATCTCTTATTTTTAGATCCAGATTGAATTGTCCAAATCTAAATTTTTGCGATGCCAGCTTGGCGGTCAGAAAAGGGTCTTTCTCCGCCAGATTTAAAATGATCTGGCCATCAACCTTGTTCTCACCCAGGACGACGCTTAGATCGTTCACGGAAAATACATTAGCTGCCGGATCAGAAATTTGAGCAGTGACCTGAAAGGCACCTCGTTCCGGCAGCGCCGGAAAGCCGAGCTGTGTCAAACCGGCGGAATCCTGACCCTGCACGGTAAGATTCAGGTTGACTCCCTGTAGGGCGGACACATCCCTCAAGTTACCGTTCAGCGATATCGCAACCAGCTCCTGGCTTCCGATCTGGATATCCAATTTTTCAATTGCCAGATTGCCTGCACTATCATCGACCTTGGCTGTCAATTTGAAGGCACCCAATTCCGGTGCCTCTGAAAGCCCGGCTAATTTGGCGATTTCGGCAACCGATGATCCCTGGGCCGAAATATCGAATGCCAGGTCTTTAAAATTAATCGGATCGCGAAGTTCGCCCACAATCGTTGCGGTTGTTCCACCCGCTGTTGCGGTGAGATCGGCCGGCAAGGGATAGCCCGGTTCGACCCAGGCCCAAATCGGGCCGACCGTACCTCTAAGCTTCAAGGGTTTTTCGTCAAAGGCACCATCAAAATCCAGCTGCAGGGGTTCATCGAAGCCGGGGATTTGAGCTGCCAGATGGTCTATACGAACCGAAAATTGAAGTTTCGATTTTTCATCCTGATAGGTGAATAGACCTTTTTCGATCAGAACATCACTGAATATCAGGGGAGGTGGGGATATCTTTGATTTATCTTGTTCGTCACCGGTGGTATCAAATGAAAAATTGGATGCTCCTGTACTGTCAAATTCTAGGATGACTTCCGGTTCGACGAGAACCAGGCGGACAAAATCAAACTTTCCAAAAATCAGGGGCCAGACGGCCACTTGGACTTCCAGGTGTTTGACCCTGCCCAGATCCGGTTGCGCACTCCAAGCTGCGTTTTGAAAGCTCACCTCCCCTGCCTTAATGGTTGGTCGGATACCGAAATCGATGTCGACATCGCCTTCAATTTTGAGTTCGCGACCCGTGGCATTTTTGACTGCCCGGTATATTAAGGGCTTGAATTTGTTAAAATTGTAGAGTTCGGTGAATGCATACAGTCCTGCGATCAAAACGACAAAGACGAATGCCGCTGCAATGATTATTTTTTTCCAGCGCTTGGATACTTTGTACATTGATTGTAAATATCTATGTTAAGCTTGGACGTCGTTGAAGGGTTCAAATTGTAACTGGTTGCTGGAATGACTAGGCAAATAGACCAATTTTGCAATCCCTGGCATATTTCATGAAATCCGCGGCGGTCCACACCGGCCCATCATCAATCAGTTTTTCTTTATCGATTTCCATCATCTGAACCGTCATATGGCAGGCAACCGATTAAAAGCTGAATTTAATGCCGCCGCAGACATAGTTTGATCCGCCGGCGCCATACAAGCCGTAGATCGACGAACGATGATGGATGCGGACCACCAAATCCCAGCGAGGGTATTGCGGCAGCCCTAAAGCGAGTTCGAACATGAGATAGTTGAGCGTCTTCTGGGCATCTTCGTCATCTTCTTTTTCCACTTTAGACACTTGGGTATAATAGGATAGCCCATCACCCACCGCAAAGCTGGTATTCACGTACTTGTTCCAGGGAAATGCATGCCAGCGTCCGATGATCAGGCCGTTAAATTCCCAGAAGGTGTCGTTGTTGAAGTGTTTACCGATCTGGCCTTCGACTTCGAAACTGATAAAGTTTTTATAATGCCAGAATTCCCGGGCCAGCGCAGCCACAGCGATATAGTCGTTATCCTCGAATTTGGCCCTGAAAGAAAATACGTCTCCAATATCGTCCTGAGCGTGGGCACCGCCATAGAGGGTCAAAAACCATTTAGGCCGTTTTTTATGATCCTTGTTTTGGTCTTCATCCGCCAGGGCGCCTGATCCAAAACAAAGCAACAATGCCAAGATAAACAGGAGGAACCACCGATACCGGATCAACATCAAATTCTAAACCCCGATCGTTTTTTTAAGAGTTCCTCTCTATCGCAGATTTGCAGGCAGGCGTCAACGTTAAAGCGAGCGGTTTAATCGACAAGATAGGGTTTCTGGCGGTGCAGTTTCACTCAAGCGAGCGCCCCTGGCGAAAGGACAGTCAGATTGATCAAAAAAGAAACGTTTTAGGCCTGGTTTGGAAATCGGCCCTTGTTGGGTTTTGCATTCGGCAAGCCCTCCGCCGAAATGCAGTTGGGTAGCGTGCAACGAAACCCGACGAAGCTTGGCGCAGGCTCAACCCAACTACAAAATTCAAGGTCGCCTGCATGTATCCAACTCAAACTACCAATGAAGTTTCACTTTAGAAATTGATTTTTATTCTGATCATTGTTCCGGCAGTGCGGAATCGCACGCAAAATTGATTAGAGGTTTCAGGCCTCAAGGTCCGATTGGCCGTGCTCGGCCGTTTCAAGGATGCTGTGTTCGAATTCGGCAATTACCTGGGCGCCCAGCAGCAAAATTATTACCGCGATTTCGATGCTTAGCAAGGCGACAACAGCGGTTGCCAGACTGCCATATATTACGTTGACCAGGGATATGCTCGAATAATACCAAACCAAGATGTGGCGGATAATCTCCCATAAAATAGCCGCGGTCACGCCCCCGGCAAAGGCATACCGGATTGGAATGCGTCCGACCGGCATAACCAGATACAATGACGTCAACATGATCACCATGCCCGCCATCCCAAACAGGTAAAGCATGAGTCTGGAAGTTCCTGCCAGACTTAAATCCCAGCCCAGTAAGATTAAGTGTTTGTCCGACAGTGCCCCCAATGCACCCGCTACGACGGTGATGATCAATAATGCAATGCCCAACAGAAAAATATAAGCGTATGGAATGATGGCGGAAATTAAAAAATGTCGACGGTGTCTTCTGGCCCGATGGGAGAATATGACGGCCATGGCGTTTTCAAGCACGGTGAAGGCCATGGAGCTGAAAAACAGCATAAACAGAATTCCGATGATACCCACAAGCTGGCGCCGCGCCAGGAAACCCCACACCTGTCCGGTGACGCTTTCCGCATGCGCCGGAATTACCAATTTCAAATTATTGAGAATCGTGCCATACAGTCGCTCTTCTCCTATAAAATGCGACAGCCCGACCAGTATGAGTGCCAGCATGGGAATTATGGATAATAGTGTGTAGTAGGCTACCGCTCCTGCCAACAGCAACCCCTGATTGCGTTTAAAGCCCACGAGCACCCGCCATAAAAATTTACCTGGACGCTGTAGAATCAGGTCGATATGTTGATTGCCGCTCTCCATCGCTGAATCTGATTTTTAGTTCTCGATCTTTAAATTTTTTAGAACGTCAAACTTGCCCGTCGAAGGTTTGGGGTTGCAGTCACAAGGGGCTTTATTCAGATCGGCACCACAGTTTGGACACAGGCCCTTGCAGTCATGCTTGCAAAGGATCCTGAAGGGAAGTTCCAAGAGCACCTGCTCCTGGATCGTGTCGATAAGATTGATCTTATCACCCTGGAAATATATCATTCCCATATCCTCGGCGTTGAGCTCAACTTCCCGGGATTCATCATCCTCCACCGATTCCGCTGACTGGCGCGTATAGGTAAGTGAAAAGTGGGAATTCAAGGAAGTTTCAAATGGTTTCAGGCACCTGCTACAAGGCAGCCATACGGTCGATGCAACATTTCCTTCAATTTCGACCATCTCACCGATTCTAAAAGCCCTCAATGCGGTCCTAATTGGGATCTTGAAATCGCATTCGCCGTTGGTCACCATTTCCGTCAGAACCGGAAAGGTGTTCACCGATTTCTCAAATTTGAGTTCCAGACCGTCTTCCGGTATTTGTTCAATCAGAATTTCCATTTTTGACAGGATCCATCTCTTTTATAATACAACAACCGGACACCCCCGTTTTTTATTTTTGCCAAAAAATAACATCTGCGAACATCCGTCCGAGCGTCGATAAACACTTCCAATATAATGCTCAGATATGATAAAGCAATTTTCATCGAATTCTATTTTGAACCCCTGTCAGTTCAGAAAATGTTGTTTGCAATTTGCCGATTGGAAATATAGCTTTATTTTGTG
Source organism: Desulfobacterales bacterium (assembly GCA_050114455.1). Taxonomy (GTDB): domain Bacteria; phylum Desulfobacterota; class Desulfobacteria; order Desulfobacterales; family JAFDCJ01; genus JAFDCJ01. The sequence goes on from JASFSK010000102.1 coordinate 10,474, forward strand.
TTTTATCACAACCTGCTGATGGTTGAATATTATTAAAATTTATGTTTCGAAAGACAAAATGAAAAAGCCATCGAAATTGAGCCCTGCAGTACCCAATTCGGAATGCATCCGCTGCGGAACCTGCTGTGAAAAA
>JASFSK010000103.1:0-10571 GCA_050114455.1 Desulfobacterales bacterium
CACCGGCTTCCTCTGCCAGTCCTCGTCCGTTTTCTCCCAGGACACCCAGGGAGTGTGCTTCATCGACCATCAAGTAGGCGCCGTATTCGCGCTTGACGGCAACAATGTCCGCCAAGGGTGCCCGATCTCCCAGCATACTGTAAAGGCCTTCTGCCACTACCAGCACATTGACATTTCGCTTTTCCAGGCGACGCAGGCGCTTTGCCAGATCATCGGCATCATTGTGCCGAAAACGAATGACCTCAGCGCCTCCGAGACGGCAACCATCATAAATGCTGGCATGGCAGTCTGCATCCAGCAGGATGACCTCACCGGGACCGACCAGCGTCGACAGCATGGCGAGATTGGCAATATAGCCGGTCGAAAATACGATGGCACTTCGACGATTGAAATATTCCGCCAGCTCACGCTCAAGGGCAAGATGACCGGAGAATGTGCCGTTGGCCATCCTTGATCCCGTCGTGCCGGTACCTTCTTTTCGAACGGCATTGCAGGCGGCATCCATGCAGTCGGCGTCAAATGATAGTCCCAGATAGTTATTGCTGCCAGCCAAAATTGTGGGGCGCCCATTGACAATGGCTTCAGTTCCCGAAATAATTTCTGACATGACGATATTAAAAAAACTATCGCAGTTCTTCTCGAGTTCCTGTCGGGTTGCGGCCAATTGTTGAAACTTGTCAAAAATACCCATGTTCATCAATCTCCGATCAATTTTTGGATTTGTTGCGCAAAATCCTTAACGGTGCGCACTTCCGGTAGGATATTCAAGGGAATCGAAATGTCTAGACGGTCTTCTATCGACTCCACAATTTTCATTACTTTCAAAGAATCAAGGCCCAAGTCGGCCACCATATCGGTTTCTTCATCGATGGCCAGACCCTGAGGAACAAACGGCTGAAGGACAGTGTAAATTTCCTCTAAAATAGTTTCTTGTTCTTGCATATGCTGTATATATCCTTTCTCTTCTAGACCGACTCCCTAAGTATGGTATTGGTTCAGATCCCGTTGCAGCATAGCGTACGTTGCAGGCCATCTGACAGTTGTGTTCGAGGGATCCAGCCGGTGGCGATGTTCAGCGCCGTATTGTCGCAAACCCAGTTGGAATGGCTCAATTCTCTAATTTTCCCCGGTGTGAGCATGGGTGCGTAGCCGATCACCCGGGCGGCAATCAGATTTAGCTTTGCAAACAGCTTTGCCACAATCAATGGCACTTTGATGACAATCATATTTTTGCCCGGTCTCAGTTGGGCGACCGTATCGATGACATCGTGCCATGAATACCCCCCGGGGCGGCCATCATGTAATTCATAGGTGCAGCCGGCATTGCCTTTGTTACCTGCCAACCATTGCACAATCGCGTCCACCAGATCTTCCACATACAACAATGAGAAACGGCCCTCACCGCTCCCCAGTATCGGGGCCAAGCCTTTTTTCATCCATTGAAATACAGGCATTAGCTCCCGGTCACCCTGACCATATATGGCAGACGGTCGAAAAATAGTCCAGAACAGATTGTCTGATTTTTTTTCGAGTACTTTTTCCCCTCTTCGTTTGCTGGCGGCATAAAAAGAAAGATGAGGCTCCCTGGCCGCCAATGACGAGATGAGTAACAGGTGCGGCGCTGGCCGTTGAGCACCCGCCAGTTTTGCCAATCGAGCCATTCCCTCGACATTGACGCGATCGAATTCGGCCATCGTGGCACCGCGAACCACACCGGCGCAGTGCACCATGGCATCCGCATCGCGAATCAGGTGACGGAGGCTTTCAATATCTTCGAGATCACCTTTGATCCATCTGACATCGGTGTCGGCCGGCCGTTTGTGAAATGACCCGGGACGAACCAGAGCCTTAACTCTGCAGCCGCAGACGGCTAATCGTCGCGTCAATACAGAACCGACAAAGCCCGTTGCACCCGTTATGGCAATTGTTTTAATTTCCGAACTCAATTTTAATGGTCTCTTAAAAAGTCAAATTTTATGACGATCGATTACATAACCTGTTGAATCTACTAGTAGTGAAATCTTCTTTGGTGCTTTTTTGCGCCTTTATCAATTTTCAAAAACACCCATCCTGTACCGGTTGTATGAAACATTTTGACCAGCTTTGTTTTTCATTGATTATTTAGCTGTTTGGGTTTAATTCCAGGCTAGATCGCCCGCTGGCGGAACGCTGCAGCGTGTAGGTTTTCGTTGGAATCTGTTGACTGCTCGGCTGCAATCCGCTTAAGATACTCTTTGCGCGCTCCTGAGCGAGATAGCTTTCCAGACGTCGTTCGAGGTAAGGTGTTTCGCGGTACCAATTCAATTATGCATTCTATGCCATATTCTTCGTGGACCATGCTATACAAACGCTCCCGTAAATCGGCGCGCTTCTTCTCATCGGATTCACGACATTGAACCATCATAACGGCCTGCTCCTGTCCTGACGGACTGGTTACCGAGAAGGCCGACGCATCTCCTGTTCTTACTTCCGGTTGCCGTTCTGCCAGATATTCAAGATCCTGGGGCCAGATGTTGCGGCCATTGATAATAATCAAATCTTTTTCACGTCCTGTGATGACAATGCCGTTGCCAACTCGATAGGCAAGGTCTCCTGTGTTTAACCAGCCGTCGGGAGACAGGACTTCCCGAGTGGCCTTAAAATCGCCAAAGTAACCGGACATAACACTGGGTCCCCTGACATAAAGGGTACCGCAATGTCGTTCCGGCAGTACCTGGCCCCCGGCATCCCTTACCTCCACTTCATATCCCGGCAGTGGTGCCCCGCAATTGGTAAACGCATTCGTTCGCATTGACTTGCTGCTCTGATTGGGATGAAGCGGTCTGGCTTTCTGCTCTTCGGCGAGGGCAGTGCCATCGATATAGTCAACATCGGCACCTTGGCCCAAAGGTGCAAAGCTAACTGCCAGAGAGCATTCAGCCATGCCATAGGACGCTACAAATGAGCGCCTGTCAAATCCACTGGGAGCCAGAAGATCGGCAAAATGCTTTAATGGTTCGGTTCGTATCGGTTCCGCCCCCACACCGGCAATGCGCCAAGCGCTGAGATCCAATTTATCGACCTCGTCATTGCGTACACGGCGAGCGGTCAGTTCATAGCCGAACGGCGGGCTGAAAGATAGCGTTCCGCGGTTTTTAGACATTAATTTCAGCCAAAGTCGCGGTCGCATGGCAAAGTCGCGGGTGTTCAAGTAGTCCACAGAAATTTGGGCAGCCATGGGTGACAATACAAGGCCAACGAGGCCCATATCGTGAAAATAAGGCAGCCATGATACCGCCCGATCAGCCGGCCGAATCTGGATACCGTATTTAAGGATGGCGAAAAGATTGCTGAGCACCGCTTTTTGGGTAATCATCACCCCTCTGGGAAACCGGGTGCTGCCGGATGTATATTGCAGGTAGGCCACCTCATTGGGTTCCGACGGTCGTAGGCGAATGTCGGGTTCCGCAAGATCATTAAAGTCCTGGGGACTACCTATAAAACGCATTTTTAAGCCCTGGGCGGCTTCGGTCAGATAAGGCAAAAAACCGTCCGGCGACATGGCAATATCCGCCTGGCAAATGGTAAGCAGCCTTTTTAGCTGAGATACATATGCCTTGCGACCGCCAAGATTTATCGATGCCGGCAGCGGCACAGGTATCAACCCCGCATACTGACATGCATAAAAGAAGCGCATGAAATCCGGATGGGTATCCGCCACTAAAGCCACCCGGGAGCCGCGATCTGCCCCTAAATCAATAAGGCGACGGGCGACGGACCGGGCATCTTTGCGCAGCTGTGAATAGGGGAGTCTTTCATATAGCTTGACTCCGGCTTGATAGAAATTATAACCGGTTTGTCCTTTGGCAGCGTAGTCGAGTGCTTCTGCTAGCGTGGAAAAATCTGCAATCCGTAGCGGCAGATTATTAGCGGCAGGTGTAGCATCCGTATTATCCATAGTAACTATAGCCTCCTTGATCCAATCAAGCGATGCAGCGTTTCAATTTCCATCTGAAGCGCCGCGTCAACCCCCCATCTGAGTTTGCCTTTTTCTAAGTATACTTTTGAAACCTTGAGATCCGGGCAATTCTGCCGTGGACCGGCTTTTACCTGATTTTAAATCAAATGTCAATTGATTGGCTGTCAGAATAATCAGGTCTCCTCTGTTGGGTTTAAGCGGCAAATTTTTTGGAATTTTCTTGTTTCCTTATGCTTGAACTGCAAACATTCCGGGTAAAGCAACAACAACCAATTTGCCGGCATGTTTGCCAGATCCTGATGAGTCAATTTATTTTATTGTCAATTTAACTACTTGGCCCGATATCAAGTTGTTGTGAAAAAGCGTAACACGTATTTCTGAAACTGTAAAGAAACTGCACGAATTATACCGATTTTTTTAATAGACCGATTAACCCCTAAAACAGGTTTTCGATCGATTACTATTCATTCTGGCTTTCAATTGTTTGGAAATTGATTTAATGGTAATTCAATCAATTCTGTGTGTCAAGTATTTATTAAAAAAAATATTTAATTTCTATCTTTTTCATAATTTTGATATATTCTTTATATAAACATTTTAGAAACAGAATTGTTTTTTCATTCAAATATAATGATCCCGATGGACTTGTCAAGGTTTTTGAAAATTTTTATTTTAAAACAATTAATAAATTAAAAAATAATATATACAAAAACTTTACAAAAGGTATATTTTGTATTATAAATACTTGTAATTTCACAATAGCAGATCACCAAGGAGGAATTGATGTCGGAGATGACTGAAATGATGATATATGACATGGCTTTCAGGGTGCGACTTTATATTGCATCAAAATTCTACGAAGGGCGACGGGTCCACGATTTGAACGAACGGGAGACCCTCCTGCTGGAACTTGTCGGCACCATGGGAAGCATGAGCATATCAGAAATTTGCAATTTTTACCCGAGAGTTAGCAGCAGCACGATATCGACCACCATTACCGGATTATGGAAAGAAAAACAGCTGGTTGAAAAAAAGATCCTGCCTGAAAATCAGCGAATTACCACCGTCAACTTAACCGAAAAAGGCCAAAAGGTGTTGGATCAAATTAGAAAAAAACAATCCCACGTCTTCAAAACCGTGACTGCATCTTTAGATTTGTCCCATGACCAGAGTGAATCATTTCAGCAAATATTGGGAAATGCCATCGGATTCTTTGATGATTTGCTTGGATTGGAGTTAAATCAATCACCCTCAGCGGGTGTTTAGTACGGAATCATTCATTCGGCAATTATTATTATAAGGATACAACCCATGAAAGCAGTTATTCTTAGTGCCGGTCAGGGAAAACGTTTATTGCCGCTGACCGCAGATAATCCGAAATGCTTGTTGAAAATTGACGGACGCGCTCTGATCGAATGGCAAATCAATGAACTCGCCAAATGCGGTATTGACCGGGTGTCAATCGTCGTTGGATATCATGGCGACAGGGTCAAGCAGCTATTGAACCGGCACTATGATCCGCAACGAATCAAAACCATTTATAATCCAGTGTATTCATGGACCGATAATTTGTTCAGCTGCTGGGCTGCCCGGGCTCAGATGACCGAAGAATTTGTTCTTTTAAACGGCGACACGTTGTTCGAAGCCGCAGTGATGAACCGTTTGCTCGAAAGGCCTGATCGACCAATAACCGTGGCGACCCATACAAAACATCATTACGATGCCGACGATATGAAGGTCACATTGGACGGAGACAGACTGTTGCATATCGGCAAGGATCTTTCTGTTGACAAAATCGATGGGGAATCCATTGGTATGATTCTGTTTCGTGGAGATGGACCTGCCGCATTTCGTCGGGGCGTTGAAACGGAATTAGGTGATTCATCGGCACCTAAAAAATGGTATTTATCGGTGATTGAGATGCTGGCCCAATTGATGCCGGTATGGACTCTCTCAGTAGACGGTCTACGATGGTGTGAAGTCGACTTTCCGGCTGATCTTAAACTGGCAAAATGGGTGATACAAGCCTGTGAAACCAGTGGTGAATCGGCTGCGTTTCGACAAGCTGAATTGGCATGGGGCTGAGGATTGCAGGGGACTGAAGACAGAAGGCAGAAAACAGAGGGCTGAAAGCAGGTGACACAAAACAGAAGTTGGAAATCAGACGCCTGAATTGCCTATCGGATAGAGCTAAATCATTTGTCTATTTCATTTCCGGATACGATACTTTCGATTAACCTCAAATCGTCAACCGTGTCGACATCCAAGGCGGCTTCGGGAAAAGGCATTACAACGACACCTGCCTTGAAACCGAGGCGGCCTGATATCCGGTTCAATGCTTCAGCCAGGGACAGTTGCCCTGTAATATATCGCCAAACAGCAATCCAACCCAATACACGGATTAATCGCAGGGGGTTTTTGCGTTGGTTTTCGACCCGGCGCCAGAAATCCGCAGCCAACCGAGCACGAGGGGTTAAAAAGGCAAACAGATTGCAGCCGCAGAAAGCGCCGTCTTTCAGACGGGTGGCAGTTCTTCGCGTTTGCGGAAACGCCTTGGTTACCAATTCGTAATGCGCGACCCCAGCGACCACATCTGCGCCTGTCATCTGCGCTTCGGAGCAGAAATGATCAACCATACGGGGATTTAACAGGGCGTGATCCGCAGTGGTCAGCAGAACCGGGATTTTATCCGGCAGGGACTGCAAGACATGGTAGGCACTGGAACTTGGGCTCGACCGATTTTCAAACCATTTAACCCTGCCGGAAGTTACCAGCTTACCAATGGCAGGCTCTCGATCCACTATGGATTTGGACGGGCCGCTGAGGATACGGGTGTCAATTGCCCGAGATGATTCAAGCGCATCCAACACGCGAAAAACCAGGGGTTGGCCGCCGACCGGCGTCAGAGATTTACAACTGACAGCGGCAGCTCTAGCAACCGGATCATCTGGCCCGCGATCTGCGGCCAGTACCACAGCAGTAAAATTAGGCTGGGAATTTGTCATCTCAACTCAATTGCTTGCTATAAATGCGGTAGGTTTTATATACATGGCCGTTGATGGCCTCGATAATCTTGCGCATTGCCTCATTGTCTTCGAGTATCCAGGAAAGCTCCATTTCCTGTATTCCAAGCTTTATAGCAGGACCCAGGATACCGTTGATGACCGAAAAGGCCAGCGCAGCACCCATCAATGTATCCTGATATCGGCGCCGGACACCCATTAAAGGAATTCGCGCTGTTTTAGGACATTTCACTTTTACTCGCCAGAGCAACTTCAACCAGCCGAAAGGTAAAAGCTTTCCGTTCAGATCACTGATGGCCTCATTGAGATTTGGCAGTACCACTAAAAATGCGGCCGGTTCTCCATTGACCTCGGCGATGCTGACAAGCTCTTCGTCAACGATAAGTTTGAGGTCTTTTCCCAGGTGTTCGAATTCTGCCTCAGTCCAGGGCGTAAATCCCCAGTTCTGCGACCAGGCATCATTGAAAATATCCCTTATTATCTTCAATTCTTTGCTGAAATTAGATTTTCGCAACGATCGAATGTGCAGGCGATTTTTTGCCCGGGCCGCGATTTTTCGTATTTTCTCTGCTGCGACCGTTGAATCGATGCGGTAGGCCAGAAGATCTTTTTCTTTGCTATATCCGTTCTCCTCAACTCGATGGGCATAATATGGGCGTCCATGGCCCATCATCACTGACGGCGGTGTGTCGAATCCATCGACCAGCATTCCCAACTCCTGATTGATGGAAAAGTTGAACGGCCCCGAAATTTTTTCCATTCCCTGTTTCAGTAACCATGCTTCAGCAGTCTCCAACAAGCAACGAAAAGTCCGGTCGTTGTCTTCCGACTCCAACATCCCGAAAAAGCCGTTGGCATTCCGGTAACGATCGATATGAAGCTGATCGACTTGAGCACTGATTCGTCCGACAGGCTTGCCGTTTCGGCATGCCAGCCACGAGCAGAACTTCGCATGCTCGAAATACGGATTTTTGGGGGAAAGGTGCATACGCCTTTCGAGTATCAAAGGGGGGATCCACATGGGGTCGTCCGAGTACAGAGACCAAGGCAAGCGGATAAATTCTTTGAGAGTGCTTTTACCCTCCACCTCGACAACGTGCAGGGACTGGCTCGTCTGTTTTTCCAGAATTTGCTGTGGCTTAAGTTGAGGCATGCGATTTTTCCTGATTGAAATTTCAAAACGCTGCCAAATACTGATCAGGTCAAGCTGCGGCATGATACACAGCCTGGTAATAGAGGTCAATATGGAAAGTAGTTGGGACCCATTCCAGGTAGTTTCATACGAGCCGGATCAATTCAATTCAGAAACATTACGACACAATAACAATTTAGAAATAAAAGTATTAAGAAATTATTAATTTTGTCACGAGAAACTCTTTACAAATCATATTTTTTGTATTATAAATAATTTCCAAACACATATAAACAAATTGGTGAAGCTGATCAAGAGGAGCTGATGGAAAAAAACACGGAATCGCTGATCTATGATATGGCCTTTAGGGTACGGCTCTATATCGCCTCTAAGATTTCTGAGAATAAAGTAGGTGATTTAACCGACCGTGAAAGCTTAATCATAGAACTCATCGGAATGAAAGGCAGCATGAGCATTTCTGAAATTGGCAACTTATACCCGACGGTCAGCAATAGTACGATTTCCACGACGATCACAAAACTCTGGAAAGACAAGAAACTTGTTGATAAAAGGATACTACCTGAAAATCAGCGGGTGACCACTGTCACGTTAACTGAAAAAGGACAAAAAATCTTATCGGAAATCAGACGTACACAGTCCGATGTTTTTAGCACTGTAACCGTATCCCTTGGCTTATCTTCCGATCAAGTCGAGAATTTTCAGGAAATTCTTGAACATGCCATTGGTTTTTTCGACAAAACGCTAGGGCTGGAACTTGATAACAAAAACTAATCAAATCTTCGAATTACCCGTGAGATCCTACACTGATTAAAATTATTAGAAAATGGAAATACCCCCATGAAGGCTGTGATTTTAAGTGCTGGGCAGGGTAAACGGCTTCTGCCGCTGACTGCTGATTGCCCCAAATGCATCCTAACGGTTAGGGGTCGATCTTTGATTGAGTGGCAGATTGACGAACTTTCAAAATGTGGAATTGACCAGATAACCGTTGTGCTGGGCTTTCGTGCAGAAAAAGTCGAGAATATCCTGCGCGATCGTTACGGTTCGAATCGGGTAAAGACCATATACAACGATGCCTACGCCGTTTCGGATAATCTGGTGAGTTGCTGGGCGGCGCACGACGAGATGCACTCGGATTTCGTATTGCTCAATGGAGATACCTTGTTTGAAGCAGCGGTAATGCAACTTCTTCTTCAAACGCATCATCGCCCGGTGACGGTAGCAATCAGTCACAAGAGGGACTATGATGCCGACGACATGAAGGTCGAACTGGATGGGTGCCGGCTGGTGAGGATCGGCAAGGAGTTGCCGCCGGATCAGGTCGACGGGGAATCTATCGGGATGATTCTGTTTCGCGGTCAGGGACCCCGGTTGTTCCGACTTGCTTTGGAAAAGACCCTGCAAACCCCTTCGGCACGCTCTAAGTGGTATCTGTCGGTAATCGATGAAATGGCCCGGTCGATACCCGTTTGGACCTGCTCGATCAAAGGATTGCAGTGGTGCGAAGTCGATTACCATGCTGATCTTATCGTAGCTGAAAAAGTCGTGTCTGCCTGTGGCAACGGTGATGAAATTGAAGCCGATCACCACACCTGTCAGACGACGGAGGTGACGCTGAGATAAGTTAGCAGCCTTATGTTTCATAGCTCGGGGCAAAACGGCGGGTTTTGAATTCTCAGCTCATTTTTCTGACAAAAATCTTGTAAGTTATATAAATTTTGAATATTCGATAAAGCGTTCTGAACCGATGGTGTTGAAGAGCGTTTTTTCTTTTGGATGCTCACCAATGATCCTCAACCGATATATTATGCGGGAAATCATTAAGCCGACCGTAGCGGTGTGTTCGATACTGGTGTTTATTTTCGGGTGCTATATGGCCACCCGTTTTCTGGTTGACGCCCTCAGTGGTCAATTGCCCGGCACGACCGTTATCATCCTCATCCTGCTTAGAATTGCCATTGCGCTGGAAGTGTTGTTGCCCACGACCTTGTATTTATCCGTGGTAGTTGCTCTTGGAAGATTGTATAAAGATTCGGAAATGACTGCCCTTTTTGCATGCGGCGTAAGTATGGCCCAAATTTTTCGGCCGGTGATATACACGGCCATGACAATCGCTGTGGTTGTTGCGAGTTTATCGTTTTTTATTCGACCCTGGGCTTACACACAGTACTATCGGATAAAAGCCCAGGCTGAGGCCAATTTTGACCTGACGCGGATGAATGACGGAACCTTTTATGAAACCAAAAATGGCGCACGGGTTATTTACGCCGAAGCGGTTGATCACCAGCTGGATGAGGCCAAACGGGTCTTTATCCGAACAGAACGGGATGATGCCTTGCAGGTTGTCTCCGCGAGGCAGGTCAGTCAAACCGAGGATCCATCATCCGGCAAACAGATTTTGGTATTTACCGACGGTTATCTCTATGAATTTTCTCGT
>JASFSK010000104.1:0-10548 GCA_050114455.1 Desulfobacterales bacterium
ATAAATTAATTCATAGTATTTGACTGAGGCACGAAATGTAAGCTTTCCTCAGAGTGTGGATTAGGCAGTGGAAACCCACATTGGTCTCGCGTCTTAGGTGTGTTCAGCAAACCCTAAATTTCAAGGTTCAATTTTTGGGTGGCTTTGAAGACAATCTACACACTGATAAAAAAAATTCGCCGATTTGTATGATTACTAGATTTTAGAGTTAAAATCCGGCAATTGTGATCCCAACATATTAAATCCGCTTTTACCATCAGCTTAATGAATAAGTGCATCGGCAACCATGGAACTTAAGAATTTAACCTCCACATTCATTTTGTAATGATCATTTAAGTTACTGAGCTGGGTGTGACAGTTCTCACAGGCGGTTGCCAGAATTGTTGCGCCGGTGTCTTTGACCTGATCTGCTTTGATACTCGCTGATTTCATCCGAAAATCCAGGGTTTCCTCACCCAGCGCGACAAGTCCACCACCACCACCGCAGCACCAATTGTATTTGGGATCCGGAGTCATTTCTTTGAAATTGTCTGTCAGATATTCCAATATGTACCTCGGCTCATCCATCACACCAGCGTTTCTGGCAATTTGGCAAGGGTCGTGATAGGTAACTGCGCCGTTCAATATAGTTCTATCCAACTTGATGCGGCCTTCGCGCAAATAGCGTGCATGCACTTCGGTAATGGAGGTCACCTTAAAAGGTTGCTTGCCGGCAAGCTGTTTCATAACTCGGTAAGCCGTTCCGCATTCGCAGATACACACCTCCTTAACTTCCAAGCGCTTGGCTTCGCTGACGATTCGGTCCAAAATGAGTTTGGTCTTAGAGGGGTCGCCCACAAAGGCACCAAAATTGACAGCCTCGAAGAAACTTAGGGTCCAATCTTCACCTGCGGCATTGAAAATGGCGGCTGCAGGGATAATGGAGTGGGCACCGGCCAGGGCTACGTAAAGCAGATCGGCACCTTCTTTATCCACTGGAATGGGTGTCTCCCCAGCTTCCAGTTTCCATTTGGCAACGACTTCCTCCTCAAGTCTTTTAATACCCGCAAGAAAGCCTTCTTTAAACAGCTCCATTGATTTGCCTTTTTCAATGGAGGTGTCAGCCAGCATTGATAGTATTTCCGGTTCAGCGTTGGCTCCGATTAATAGCAATTTGGCAATAGACATAATCATCTGGGTGTCGATACCGAAAGGACAATAAACCATGCAGCGCCTACACCCAGTACAGGAATAGGCCGCATCAAAAAGCTCTTCAACAGCCATTTCGGTCAATTCTTTGGCCTCTCCGACCGACGGCCAGAATTTCCCCCGGCCTTTGAAATATTTTTTATAGAGTCTGCGGACAATCTCCGCTCGGTAAGCCGCGATATATCTCACCTGTCCCATGGATGCGTACACATGGCAGGCCTCAGTACAAACTCCGCAACGGGTGCAGGTTTCCAGGTAAAACCGCATCGCTTCATTTAGTTTGCTTTGAAAAAGATTAAGCAAATCACCCCTTGTTTTCTGATCCATCCTAAAATGCCTCTTTTATCCTAAAGTAAATTAAGTCTTAGCCACGTCGGAGCTTATTCATCGGCAATGACAAAAATGAATGCATACTCTGGCTGAACGGGAAAAACAGCAAAAACAGGTTGGCGAAAAAAACATGTAGCACCAGCATGAAAGAATGTCCGGTATATGTCAGCGTTTCCGGCAAATAGGGTTTTAGATATAGCAGGCTCATCATGTATTCCCGATAATCACCGACAGTCATCTCCTCGTAACCATACCATCGCCTGGCCCAATCCATCTCACTGCCGAAAATTACGATCAAAAACAGCAAAATAAGCAGGTAATAGTCCTCAGGTACCGACAGATCTCGAACTGGTGATACAAAACGACGAAACAAAAAGTAAAGCAGCGCAATCCCAAGTATAAGACCGATATAGCCTTGACCTAAAAAGACTTCATGGGGGATAATTTGAAAGAGTTTGAACTCAGCAAATAATTCCAGGTGTCCGATGATAAGAAACAGAAGGCAGACGTGAAACAGCATCAGAAAGATCCACAGTATCGGCTTATGCCGTCTTACGGTCGGGAATAAAAAGGTATCGTGCAGAGCCCACAACCATTTAGGATTTTTATCGGGAAAAATTTGCAATGTGGTCGGATGCTTCGGTTCCTTTAATATCTTTATTATACGCACCGCGGTTCCAATGACAAAAACAGTAAAAGATATATATACCATCGGAACCAGAATAAAGTAGATCAATGTGTCCAAGATCGCCTCCAGTTAAGCTATGATATGGCAAAGGGCCTGTGCCCTGTTTGTTCTGCGCTATGCCAACCGTTTAATGTAAAATTTGATCAGCTTGTCTTCCTGCTCGGTCTTGACGATTTCGTTACCGCTGGTTTTGGCCCAAGCGGGAAAATCGGTCAATGAACCGGGATCAGTTGTTTGAGCTTCAATTATTTCGCCGATGCCTACCTCTTTAATTCCTTTGCTGACTTTGACAACTGGCATGGGACATGCCAGACCTTTTAGATCCAATATTTTCGCAACTTGAACATCGTCACTCATTACAGCCTCCTTGCTATTTTTTGCCGAGATTTTTAAGGACTAAATTAATATCAACATTTGATAGTTTTCAGCACACATTGACAATTCGAAAAGAAACGATTTCTGAAACCAAAATCCCAATTTACTTATAATCCATTGAGAGATAACCGCTAAATGAACAACTGTACCTTACTGTTCTGCGCTTCCTGTAAAAATGTCGCCACACCGGCAAATCCCATATCTTTGTAATCTATGAATTCCTCACGCTTAAAGCCCATCAAGTCCATGGACATCTCACATACGTAAATACGCACACCGAGTTCCTCGGCCAGATCCAGCATTTCCTCTAGGGAAGCAACATTTTTCTTTTTCATCAAGGATTTCATCATGGCAGTTCCCATGCCACCCATATTCATATTGGACAATTTTACATCGCCAGTGCCGGAGGGCAGCATGGCACCAAACATCTTGCCCATCACGTCTTTACCACCCGCTTTCTTTTTTTTGTCTCTAAGGACTGGTGTTCCCCAGAATGTAAAAAACATCACCACGTCCATTCCCATGGCCACTGCTCCGGTGGCGATTACAAAGGCAGCCAGAACCTTGTCCAGGTCACCGCTGAATACAACCATAGACAGTTTGTTTTCGACGCTTTGCTTGCTTAAAGCATTTACCTGAGCTTTCAGTTCATCGAATTGGACTTCTAAATTTTGCATATCCATAGCATCCCCCTTTGTGTTTTAGTGTTAACCATTTTATTATATAATTTCTAATTAGTTATAATGTTTGTATTCGATTATTGGTTTATAGTACGAACCTTAAATCGAAAAATTTTTATAGTGGTTAAGATTTGTATCCCAAAAACCTTATCTACAGCCCCACGCAGCCTTCACACCATCATTTCTTTTACAGCCTCCATAGAAGCTTTGAGTATATCCAAATTGGTAAGCATGGCCTGCCGCTGATCGGGCGCCATCTGAGATAAGACCTGGCCGTAAACATCTTCAATAAAGTCATTAATTTCATTTATTTTTTTTTGACCTTCAGGTGTCAAGCTGAGCAGGTGAACTCTGGAATCTTCAGGATCTTTAATCCGTTGAATCAGATTTTTCTTTATTAGCCCATCAATAATTTTGGATACCCGACTCTTGACGACATTCATTCTGTGGGCAATGTTTTTGGCAGTAAGGTAGCGCTCTTGCCCAAACAATCCCAGGCACCGAAGCTCGGCATCCGGCAATTGGAAGCGCTCAGATTGATATTGCATACGCTCCTGACAGCACTGGAATAATCTTGAGATAAGCTCCTGGAATTTTCTTAATTGATACTCGGTAACATTGCCGGTTTGATCATTTCCAATATTGTACATATTGTGAACTATATCAGACAAAAAAGTAGTGTCAAGTATTTTTTTGCCCTGAAAATCTTCTGATTGCAAATTTGCTTTGACCGATTTAGATACTATTACCCTTCCGAAATCCATAATTTGGTCTGAAGATAGTCCAGTAACTCATTCTGCACATGTATCTTATTTTTTTGTATCTCCCGGCTGTAGTTTAAATACAGTTTACCATCTACGATCTTCCAGCCCTCAACAGGGTCGATATTTGCGGTGGTCCCCATCGCAACTGCATATGCTCAGTAACCACCATATTGGGGAGCGTATTTTTCAGGATCAGATTTGAAAAGTTTTAAATGATATTCATTTGCAAAGCGCCATATAGCGTCTTGCCATTTGTATTCGAACGCCTTCTTGCCCTCCATTGGTTTGCTGAGTGTAAAATAGGCAACCGGGTCATACCCTTTAATGACCACGCCCTTCCAATTCTTATTGATAGATGATTTGGCCCATGCTTGAGTCGGGACAATGATGAATGATGTCAAGATCAATAGGGCACAAAATCCCAATACCGCTGCAGCTGATTTCATTTCTTTTCCTCCTTTTGGGCATCCACCCTTATTGCGGTTCCAATGTAGGTCCCCGCATTTTTTAGAGCAGCTTCAATTTCTTTGATGGTAATAGTCAAGGCATCGTAAGAAACGGTGTTGATTTCCTTGGAATTATGAAACCCATTTTCAATCCGCTTTATCCCTTCCAGTCCATCCAGGGCTGATTTGCCGACATCGTATCAATAAACATAGAAGACAGCAGTGGACAATTGTGGATTCTCGGCAAGAGCAGACCCATGGCTGATAAATAGAGACACCGTCATCAGGAAAAGTATCGGTAGGATAAAACCGGTTCTATTTTTTATGATTCTCATTGTAATCTTCTCCATAAAGTGGCATTAAATTGATAAGGATATCAGATTATGATTTTATTGCCGTAATTTTATAAACGTATTTCACCCAGTCACCGCCGTAATAGTCTTCCGCCACTACCCGCAAAGGGAATCCGTGTTTTTTGGGCAACTCTCTGCCATTCACATTGTAGGCCAAAAATACTTTTCCCGAGAGAATATCCTCTATGGGAAATCTTTCTGTTTTTTCATAGCTTCCCTTCGGACCGCTGAAAGAAACATGGGTTACATCCGAACTTGCTATGGCCATGTTGAGCAATTTTACCACAGATACTCCTTTCCAGCGGGCGTGGTAGGCAAAAAAACCTGGGCAGATCAAAAGAACATCTTTCTCGACAAAGGGTATATCGGTGATTTGCGAAAACTTGAGTTTGACTGGAAGCTGAACAAGACCGCTAATTTCAAGCTGCCACTTTTTCAAATCAACGGCGTGATCGTCTAATCCCATGGTCTCAAACTCTTTTACAGGAGTCAGATCCAAATTCCTTGTGTCCAAATTTGCGGGATTTTTACCAGTAAGTGTGTCCATCCGAGTCCCTTTGGGTAGAATTATTTTTTTTGCCTTTGCGAAAACAGCCCTTACTCCGGTAGTGAGCACACCGAGTAAAAGCCCCATTCCGCTTACAAATCCAATTATCCTTTTTATAAACCGGCGTCGATTATACATTTATTTAGTCTTTCAAAGTTAGTTTGTTATCATTTTATTTTGAGAAGCTCTCAGATATGCTTTCCAAATAAGTGTTTTGCTCAAATATGAGCCGCTCATTCTG
Organism: Desulfobacterales bacterium; assembly: GCA_050114455.1. Classification (GTDB taxonomy): domain Bacteria; phylum Desulfobacterota; class Desulfobacteria; order Desulfobacterales; family JAFDCJ01; genus JAFDCJ01. The sequence continues at coordinate 5,613 of JASFSK010000104.1, forward strand.
AGTGAGCGGCTCATAATCAAAGCAGCCACTTCAAATCAGCTCCTTATTCCTCTTAATTTTTTCTATAAGACTGCTTTTTGCTATTGTGTTTTTATTGCAACCTGGAAGCTGAATGTATCATTAATTGAAAGGCAGAAGACCCGCTCAATGTGCAGCTAATCCATTCGCACCAGTAACACCAACGGGCAGATCGATGTCCTGGACATACGTGAGCTGACCGTCGGATCCCACCTGAAAACCGAAAATCTTTTGAGCTCCTGAACTCAACGCATAAAGATAGCGGCTGTTATTGGAGAGCGCTTCGTCAATGACACCGCCAATCGCATCGGCGTTAACGTCATCATACAAAATGGTACCGTCTCTGCCGATATTGAAAAGCGAGATGTTGCCAGTTCCGGCATTGGTGGTATATGCGTAGCGTCCATTTTTTGTGACCACCAGCCAGCAAACGCCAGCCTGGTCGGTCAGGACTGCTGCACTTATTGCCTCAAGACTGCCATCCGGATAAACCTGATATGACGAAGCTGAATTAGTGCCGGCCTCGGAGACATACAGCCGGTTTCTCTTACCGAAGGAAAAGCCAAATGGCACGGTTCCCTCTGAATCGAATACATTAGGAGGACCTGCAAGGCCGTCGTCATCGACAACATAGGTGTCAATCATAGAGGTACTCTTTTCCGTCACCACCAGCACATTGCCGTCGGTGCTGAACTCGATCTGGGCGGGCGAAGTGTTCGGTCCGCTCAGCGGCTGTGTCGAACCTTCCAGATGCAGCAGCATCCCATCCGGCTCAACTATAAAACCGGTGATATTATCCTCAGCACCCACGGCTCCTCCTGCATTCAGCACATAAAGCAGATCCCCGTCGACGGTGAGGCTGATTGGCCGAGCTCCTCCTGAATCAAAAGCACCGATGAATATCAAATCATCTGGTTTGACATTAAATACCGAAATGGTGTTGCTTCCAGCGTTTACGACAAACAGCCATCGATTATCAGGTGTGAGAATCAAACCTCCCTGATTTCCGAGCCCTCCTCCAGTACCCAAACCATTGGTAGCAAATGCCCCAGCAGGAATTAAAGATCCCTCTGCTGAACGGCTAAAGACGAGCACTTCATTACCCCCAGCCGAGTTTGTCATCGTATACACGGCTCCAGGAAAATCATTTCTTTTTGCCATTACAAACCCTGTAGATGAAACAAGTAAAAATGCAATCGTCAGAATTGTAGCTTTCAGTCGCATGATGAAACCTCCTTAAAATATTAAATTAAGCGATTTGATAAAAAAGAATCTTGGTCAGTAACCACAATTAAATGTTCTTTTTTTGGACAGTCGCGCCATCACCCCCTTTCGTTACCTGGCCTTTCAAGAATTTTTTGGCTGATGATTAAAAACGGGGCGGGAAAACCGGTGATAGTGAACGCGGTGAAATCAATGCGGTAGAGATTATGAGAGCGATCCTGCAACCCGCTCGGTCATCAGGTAAATAATTTAATAACCTGTTCGATTCACAGGATCATCACGGATATATAACTTTTTTATAACAAAATTTGATAAGGAGGACGGACTTCAGGAGGGATGATAGGCCGGTAAGAAAAAGATAAAGATCGTACCCGACCCAGCCTTGCTTTCGACAATGATAGATTTGTTATGTAATTCAAGAATACGCCTGGAGATGGCCAGTCCAAGCCCGGAATAACCCGCTTTGCTCTCCTGGGTTCTATCTTTGTGATAAAAGCGGTCAAACACATGGGGCAAATCTTCCTCGGGGATACCACAGCCGGTATCGCTGACACTGACAGCGATATCACCATTTTGGGAACTGAATGCGATTCGAATCGAGCCGCCTTCAGGGGTGTGACGAACGGCATTATCCAACAGGTTTTCGATCACCCTCTCGATCATGGCGATGTCGGCATTTGCAAACGGAAGATGTTGATCAGGGTCGATTTGAATGTTGATTTGCCTCTGTTTGGCTGACAAATTAAACTTTTGCACGACATCATGAGCCAGCTCGTTGATATTAAACGGTTCATGCCGGACTTGAATTTCACGGGAGTCCAGTTTTGCCAGTTCAAACAGCTCATTGACCAGTTTACTGAGCCGCTTACAGTGCTGTATCGCAATCTCCAGGTGCTGTTGTCGATCTTTATCGCTCATGCCTTTATTTTTCAGCAAAAGCGTCTCGATGTATCCCTGCAGGGTTGCCAGCGGTGTTCGCAGATCATGGGACACATTGGCGACTAATTCCCGACGCAGGGAGTCTGCCTGTTTTAAATTTTCTATCTGTGTTTGAATACGGTCAACGAGCTGTTTAAAGGTATATGTCAAACGGTCAATTTCATCGCCGTGTTGCCGGTCTTCTCCGAGAATCGACGCCAGTCGGGAAGTTGCCTGCGTCATGTCAGGTGAATCCATGACGATTGCCAGACGCTTAAGCCTACGGGTCAGGTAGGCAAACAACATCAATCCCGTGATCAGGGCAAAGAGCAGGCTTGCAATGATCCACGAGGCGCTTAATTGCATGATGTAGCTGCCCCTTAATTTCTGGGCGATGCTGTCGAAAATCTCTCCGCCCAGAATAATATACAGATATCCTTGAAGCTCGTCCTGTTTAGGGATGCGTGCCACGGAGAATACTTTTTCCCTTGAGGGATTGCGGGGATCATCACCGGTTAGCGGATAGACGATGTCGTCTTCGAACCATTTCTTGATCGGCGCCAAATCAACGCGGTCCAATTTGACCTTTCCCGGCGGAGCTGAAAACGCCAAAATTTTGCCAGTGGGATCGAGCAGATAAATTTCAATGTTGGGGTTGACCACCATCAGCATATGAAAAATATCTTTGAGCCCCTTCTCGCTGATTTGATTGTCCTCCATAAGGATCTTTTGAGCAACGATCTGTTTGGCCAAATCTCTATTGAGTTTCTGGACAACTTCCTGCTGATACATTTCCGAGGCAAACTGAGTTACAATCAATATCGTTACCCCCAGCAAGCAAAACAGAACGAGCAATACGATTGCAAGTTTTGTGTATAATGATTTTACCATTATTGAAGTTCTTCCGAAATTTCGATATCAATAAACTTATAACCTACCCCCCATACGGTTAGTATGTATGCAGGATGGGCAAGATCATCTTCAATCTTAGCGCGCAGCCGATTAATATGCGAATTTACAGTGTGTTCGTACCCTTCATGCCCGTACCCCCACACCATGTCCAACAACTGAGATCGGGTATACACTTTCCCGGGATTACGCGCAAAATGCAACAGCAGGTCAAATTCCTTTGCGGTTAGATCAACCGTGCGCCCCGCGATGTGAGCACTTCTTTTGATCGGATCTATAACCAGCTCTCCGATCTGAATAATGGCCGGCAAATCCGCTTTGACCTCATACTTGAGTTCATCAACTCGCCGAAAAATAGCCTTTACCCGGGCAAGAAACTCTCTGATGGAAAAGGGTTTCGTTACATAGTCGTCTGCTCCAACTTCGAGGCCGACCACCCGGTCTATTTCCGAAGACTTTGCCGTCAGCATCAGAATTGGCACATACGAAGATTTGCGACGAAGGCGCTGGCAAATTTCTATTCCATCAAGACCCGGAAGCATCAGATCAAGAATAACTAGATCGAAATTATCGGACTCCGCCTTAGCAAGGCCTGCGATTCCGTCAAACGACAGATCTACCTGAAATGCTAAATCCTGTAGGTGATTTTTAAGCAGATGTGCAAGCTCTTGGTTGTCTTCAATGATCAGAATTTTTTTTGGCATAACTTTGATTGTTGCGTCTACATAAAGTGGATGCATTACGAATAAAAGGCATAATAGAACATATCATAAAAAATGACAAATCGTCTGTGAGATCGACATCGATTGACAGAGTCTGACCTATAAACAAGCGGCATACCGACACAAAAAAAGATATCAGCAGCAATATCGCAAATTAAGTTAGGTTCTACGATACCAAATCCCTTAATCATTGTGTGAAAATCATAAAATTACAATGTGTAATCCTGCGATTACCAGATTAAATTTATAAGAAAACAGGCGAGTTCAGTAATTGTGGGAGGAGGCACGTTATGAGGCCAGGCACGAAATGTAATCGCGCCAAGTTAAGCTCAGATCGTTGGGATTGGGCGAAAGTCCATGAAACTCGATGATGTTACCCAGTGGGTGATCGCATACCGTGAGAATCTCACCTGACCAAAGTTTAGCCAGCGGGTCAGTAGCGAAATCCGCGGGCAAACCCGGCAACGGGAGTCCGAAGCCGGATTTAGCAAGGCTGCAGGCTGTGTGATTGAGCCCCGAAATCGTGCTAATGGTGGTCATCGGATAAGTTCGGGAAACCGGACAAAAGCCGACGTTGTTTACATAACGGAAGGCAGCAGGTCTGGTTACGCTATGGCAAGTGATCAGAACACCACCGGGGTCTGAGAGCAGGGCATGCAGTCCAAGGGGTAGCCTGGGAACTTGGGAGATCCGAATGTTTCCTTGTACAATACGGTTGGGAGGTTACCGCCCGTGAGGGGGAAACTCCTGGCTCTGAGAAAGAGGGCCTTCGCTTCTCAGAGAGTCGAATAAAGAGGGGCGATACAAGGTATCAGGTGAGGATAGCGAAAAGCGAACGAGCCTGAGATGGACATTCGGAAGTCTTAGCGGATCATAGTACCGATGGTCAGTGCATTTCTGACCGGTAAGGTGGGGAACCGAGGTCCAAGGAACCCACTGCAGGGAAGGTGAAGCCGGGCATAACGTTTTTCTGGAAGGAACTATGGGAGACACTCAGAGGTCACCAACCATATCCACATCAAACCAGGGAATTGCGGTAATGGGCAGCAAAGTTATGCGCCAAACTGGGTAGTGCCGGTTTGGTTTCTAATCTGGTAAAAAGGATTAGAACCGAGGAACCGGATGAGGGAATTCTTCACGTCCGG
>JASFSK010000105.1:0-10530 GCA_050114455.1 Desulfobacterales bacterium
TTGTCGTGCGATACACTCGAAAAACAATGGTTTTGAAATGGTTGAGCAAAATTATAGATGACGGGCTGGGATTTGGAAATTGTAGGATAGAGGCATTTTAACCGGATATGACATCGATCAATTAAAAAGGTGCCTTAAGACAAGAAATTTTAGGTTCTAATCAAATTTTAACATTAAAAGCCGATAAACGATTAATTTCGTCAAAAGAGCCCGGTTTGCATTGAGGTCTCCAATCCTTTTCAACCCTGGCTAAAGAAGATGCCACATGGCGCGCTTCAGTTTCAATTTTTCTATTTCCAGTGAGAGTTTGGTGGACAATGCCCGTCTTAGCTTTCCTGTGGGATGGTGCAAAGATGAACATGAATCAGGAGACGGTTCGAAATTTGGCTTGATGTATCAGAATTTTTGATGTTATCTGTAATTTCGTGATTGGTACGCTACCTTAGTATCTCGTACAAATTTGAATTGCATTTAACAGAAAGGAGGGGGGTATGAGAAAGGACATAAGAGGATCATGCATTGGTGGTGTCTGGATAATATTGTTCGTTGTCCTGCTTGCAATTTCCGGCTGCGGGAAACCCGAACCAAGCAGGATAGAGGTCACTCCGGCTGAAAAAGTGATTGCCGTCGGAGAAACGATCGACTTCGCTGCGGTCGTCCGCTCAAAAGATGGGGATGAAATGCCTGATGCAACCACATCCTGGCGTGTGGTCGGGGATGCGGGAACAATAGACAGTAACGGCAAATTTTCCGCTGTCAAACCAGGGGATCTGGAAGTGATCGCTTCATCAGGTGAGGCTTCGGGTAAAGCAACGATTCGAGTGACGCCAATGGCCCTCGTTTCTTTGGCAGCAAAGCCTGAAAAGGCCGAAGCATATCCGGGCAGCCAGATGAAGCTGCAGATCAACGGGTTGGCGGCTGGAGATACCCCGGCAGGCTTCCATGAAGTGGCCGTCTCTTCGCCAACCGAAAATGTTGTCTTGGGATCTGAAAAACTGACATTGAGTGACAGGGGTGTTGGCCAATTATCTTTGACATTGCCGCCGACTCCGGGCGAAGCCCTTGTAAATCTTTCGGTCGGAGATCTCAAACAGCAGGTTCGGATCCAGGTGATCCCACGGCCGATTCAAGAAATTTTGATCACTGCAGATGACGATACGGCGGTTGTTGAATCTGCTGTCAGCCTGACGATAACCGCTACAGACAAGGATGGACAATCTGCCGGATACAACAAGATTGTCCTTTCAACGACAGCACCGGAAGGGACGCTCGCAGACGAAACATTGACTTTGGACGGCGAGGGGCAAGGGGCAACAAAAGCCATTTTGCCCGCGGAACCCGGGCCTATCACGATTACAGCTGCTGCCGGCGACATTCAGCGGAGCATCAAAATTTCCGTTACACCGCGGCCTGTTGCGCAAATCAAGACATCTGTAGATACCCTAAAAGCAATCGCCGAATCTGAGGTAACCGTCAATGTTCAGGGCGTCGCTTCAGATGGGAAAACAGCCGGATTTAACACGGTTGGCATAACGGCAACAAGCGCTGGAACCCGCGTATCTGATAACACTCTCAAATTAGATAAAGACGGCAAGGCCCAGTTTACGACGACCCTTTCACCCAAACCCGGAAAAAATATCATTGCTATTCAAAGCGGTCAGGCAGAAACGGATGTGGCCATTGAAGGGACACAAATTGTCCGGCTGACCATATCACCGCAGGACGATGTATATGAAATCGGCCAACACATATCGTTTGCGGCGGTCGGCCACGACGCATTCGGTAACAGTCGATCCATTGAACCAAGATGGTCGATTTCCGGCGAAAATGCGACAGTGGCGCCTGACGGGATCGTGACCATGGCGGCAATAGGAGATGGGATCCTGTTTGCCGAGTATAAGGATGTCGGTGTCGGCCAACCTTATAAAATTGTTCCTGGAAGGCCTGCCAGGCTGGAACCGACACCGGCAACGCTAAAACTGAAAGCGGGTGCCCGGGCCGTTTTTCAGGCCGGTGTGTTCAATGCCCAAGATCTGCCGATTTCGGCCCCCATTGAATGGCAGGTTGAAGGGGATATCGGAAGCATTTTAACGGACGGTACATTCACAGCAACGTCTGCCGGTGAAGGGACCGTAATTGCCATCAGCGCAGATGCCAGAGCATCTGTCCCCGTCGTGGTTGAACACGGGGAGCTTGTCGATATTCTGTTTGATTTAGCAGACAATGTGCTCATGGCAGGCGAAGACATCACGCTTTCTGCCAAGGGTGTTGACGCCTTTGGAAACACATTTGACATCGACCCCCAATGGCTTTTGACAACTTCAATCGGGGAGATCAGCGAGCAAGAAAGCCTGTTTACGCCACTGAAAACGGGTACGGGCGAGATCATCGCCAAGGTGGGTAATGTCTTAAAAGGTGTCGAGATCGAAATCGTTCCGTCTGATCTTTCCCGGCTGGAGATGTCACCCGAAACGATCAGTATGACTGCCGGTGAAACGACTCAGTTTGAAGTGAATGGATATGACCGGTTTGGAAACGATGTCCAGGTACAACCGGAATTTGTTATTAGCGCTGACATCGGTGAATTGACAACCTCCGGGCAACTAAACGTGCAAAAATCGGGAAATGCGATCGTTACCGCCAAGGTTGATGATCTGACTGCCAAAAGCACGGTGGCCGTTGCACCAGCGGAAATGGAAATCGCCGAAATCGCGCCCGAAGGACCGTTGATGCTTGTCGCGGGAACAGCACAGATATTGAATCTTTCCGGATTTGATGCGTTTGGTAATCTTGTCAAGTCGAAAGGGACATGGGAAATTCATCCGCAGCTAGGCATCATCGATGCAAATGGGGTTGTGCACCCCAAAAAAGTCGGCAAAGGCCAGATCAAGGCCGCCATCACCCAGCTGGCCACGGGTAAAACGCTGGAAGTTGTCCGAGAGTTTTCCATTGCTCCGGGCCAAACAACTCGAATCGATGTCACACCCAATCCATTGGAGATTATTGCAGGAGAGGAGATCCTCTTTTCCGCGGTATCATACGATCGGTTCGGTAACCAAACCGATGTGGAAATCATCTGGCAGGTTGAAACCCCTGATTTGGGTACCATCGATGCAGAAGGCCGTTTTAGCGGGGTAAGAGCGGCCTTGGGCAATGTGTTGGCCATTCACGGCAATGTGGTGGGATCCGCTGCCGTGTCGGTGGTTCCTGCTGAAGTGGCTTTTTTGAAGATCATCCCCGAAGACATCGTCATCCAGGCTGGTAAGAATATTAAAATTCAGGCCATTATTGAAGATAAATTCGGCAATGTGATCGACGGAGATGTGTTGTGGCAAATTTCTGATGACACACTCGCCACACTTTCAGCCGATAATGTTCTGACCGGACAGGTGGCCGGCACCGGTCGGGTGATCGGAACCTTTCACAATCTCGTCACGATGGTTCCCCTGGAAATTAAAACCGGTCCGCTGCATGTCATTGAACTGACACCATCCGAAAAGCAGTTGGCAGCCGGATCAACCCTTCAGTTTAAAGCCATTGGCCTTGATGCCGGCGGCAACCCGGTCTCCAGTGACTTTGTCTGGTCAATGAAAGAGCAAATCGGCCAGATCGATTCAGCCGGAAAATTGATGGTTGAAAAAGTCGGCACCGGCCAGATCGAGGTAAGCGCCAATGGAATCACTGCTGCCGCCACCATAGATGTGGTTCCCGCAACACCGGCCAACATCAAACTGGAACCGGATCATATCAGCATCACAGCCGGAGAAAGCCAACAGATCTCCTTTCAGGTATATGATGCCTACGATAATCTGATACCCGACGCCAAATATACCTGGACAGTCGAAAAGGACCTGGGCAATGTGTCAGCCCAAAATATATTCACAGCCCGAAGCGCAGGCAAGGGTCATATCAACTTGGCTGTTGGAGATTTGTCTGCCCAAATAGCAGTTGAAGTCGTGCCGGCCCAAATCGCCTCTGTCACGGTTGAACCGGCGGTGACAACCATCAAAGCAGGTCAACAGCAGGCTTTTACAGCAACAGGATTCGATGCTCAGGGCAATCGGTTGGAAATTGAACCACTGTGGTCTGTGAATGGGAATGTCGGCAGTATAGATGCCAGTGGCCTATTTCAGGGTAGGACCGTGGGACAGGGATATGTTTTAGTCCGCATGGATTCAGCCACCGGCGTTGCAGAAGTTACGATTGAACCAGGTTCCGCTGATCGCATTGCCGTTGTTCCCGAGCACATTGAAATGCAAGCCGGCAGCAACGCCCGGTTTACAGCAACCATCTATGATGCGTTCGGCAATGTTACCCCAGGGCAATTAAAATGGTCGCTATCCGATGGGCCGGTACTGGGCGAGCTGTCTTCCGATGCTCAATTTAATGCCCAAAAAGCAGGCCAAGGTCATGTCATTGCCACAATGGGTGCAGTCTCGGGACGGGCATCGTTTAAAATTTTACCCGGATCACTTGCGGAAATCATCGCCGAAACAGAGGAAATCGTACTTACATCCGGCCAGCAATCGGAGATCAAAACCATGGGAATGGATAACTACGGAAATCGGGTGCCGATTGAACCCATTTTCCAGATCATCCCAGCCAATCTCGGCAGAATCGAATCAAAGGACAATCTGTTTGCAGCCATAAAAACCGGTTCAGGTATGATCAAGGCTTCTGTTGGAGAGTTGTCGGCGGAAATTCCCGTTCGTGTCGAACCCGGCGAGTTGACATCCATATCCATCCAACTTCCCGAAGACAAAATCATGGCAGGAAAGACGTATCCACTCAAAGCCATCGGTTATGATTCCGGCAAGAACATAATTCCTTTAGAGCCCCGGTGGGCCGTTAGTCAAAATATCGGCACTGTAGACACATACACCGGCTTATTTAATGCTCAAACGGTTGGAACTGGGTCGTTGGTCGCTTACAGCGGCGAAATAATGTCAACCACAACCATTGAAGTGATGCCGGGCGATCTATTCAATCTTTTTATTGAACCCAACCCGGTCACTGTTAAGTCAGATGAAATTGAATCATTCCAGATTAGTGGATACGATGTAAAAGAAAATAGATTGAAGCTTTCTCAATCGGCAGTTGAATGGGATACCATTGGTGGAAATGGTTTGATTGAGCAACCCGGTAAATTTAGGGCAACTCGGATGGGAAAAGGAAAGGTAATAGCACGTTCCGGAAATTTGCTGGCCGAAGCCTACGTCACCGTTTTGCCTGGTCAACCTGAAGCGGGCAATTGTCGGATACGGGTGTTGCATCCGGTCATTCCGGCGGACGGTGAATCGTTTTCTGATGTCATTGTAGAAGTTCGTGACAAGTACCATAATCCGGTTCCAGGAATACGCGTAACCCTGGTATCCAGCCGGCAAACAGATGAAATCATACAACCAGCAGAGACAAACGAAAACGGAATTTCACGTGGGCGGGCCAGTTCCAGTCAAACAGGCAAGTCGATTATAAGGGGCGTGATTGGCGGCGTATCTTTTACCGACACAGCCCAAGTTGAATTTAGATAGTTTCCATCCCCAAATGGTCTTTTTGCCCAATCTCGGCGTCAATCTGCGCGCATGCTTGTGCGGTGTAGTAAACTACGCCTCCGCACAAGCGCTTGATTTCCTTGACCTTGGGCAAAAATCCACATTTCTGGATTGGAAACACCAAAAAGTGCCCATCTTTTGAAAGGGTCTTTTATGAATGGGCACTAGATTGGCATTATAGATAGCGGTTGTCATTAATATGTTCCGTTTGGTTTTGGCTGCTACCAGTTGAAAATGAATATGATGACGGAACAAAACGAATCAAATTGATGACAACCGCTATATCATCACAAATAAGCCAGGGGTATTGGGGTCAACAATCAGCGGTATTCAGCCAGAGCCTGAATGATGAATTAAGGCATGTCAACGACTTCAACCGCAACGAGACAAACGTCGTCTTGAAAACCGCCGTTTCCGGAAAATTTCCTGACCTCTTTTAGAATTGCATCAAACATGTCGGAGGGCACTTTATCTGAATGGCGACTGATGACCTTATTGAGGCGGGCCTGCCCGAATGCCTCTTCGTGATCGTTAAATACTTCGAATAGTCCATCCGTATACACCAGAAACATGTCTCCGATATCTATGATTCCTTCAGCCGATCCATATTCTGATTTTTCTAAAATTCCAAGGGGCAGCCCGACTTGATCCTCATCAATCTGGAGCGGATGGCAATTATTCTTCTGTCGATTCACCAATAGTGGCACGTGGTGGCCGGCACTGGCAAACCGAAACCGACGGGACTGCAAATCAATATAGAGAAAATCGGCAGTGGCAAAAATGGAATCCGGATGATGATTCAGCATTTGGCAGAATTTCTGGTTAATCCGTTTCAATAATCTTCCGGGATGTTTGGCAAGGTTTCGATAAGTTGCTACCAGCGCCCGCATCATGGCTGTGATCAGGGCCGATCGGACACCGTGTCCAAGCACGTCGCAAATAAATATGCCGACGCTGAAATCCGAGAGTGGAATAATATGAAAGAAGTCACCCCCCAGCAATTCGGCAGATTGGTAATAATGATAGAATCGAACTAAACTTTGACCGGGCGCAGCGGCGGAAGGGAAACACGGATAGTCGTTTGGCAAAATCGCTTGCTGCAGTTGTTGGGCCAGGAGCAGATTCTCCTGCATCTGCTGGTTCTTTTGATTCAACTCGGTTTGTTTCGCTTCTAAGCTATTAATATTGTCCAAAAAAAACCGGTTTTGCAGCGTCACCAGGCTTCTCATCTGGATCAGGCCGATGAAACCACCTTTGCTGTCAGTTAAGATGATGTCGTCAAAAAAATGCGCTTCCCGGCGCTTGAAGGCGGTATTCAGGATCTCGGTGATGGGGTCAGTATCAGCAACCTGCAGATGCACTTTCAAAAGATGATGGCAAATTGGATTGCGGGCATACAGGGAATGACCGTATTGATGTCCGAGTAGCATCCCGATCTCGGCCCGCGAACACAAACCAAGCAGTCGTCCTTGATCGAGCACCGCCATGAAATCAACTTTGTGATGGCCAAATTTTTTATAAACCTGCCCCAGGTAATGGTTTGCATCAACCCATTCACGGTGCGTTATTAGCGCGCGCAAATCAACATTGGTATAATCCATATTCGTGAAATCCGGGTATAACTCAATTCATAAGCCTCCCCGACTTAGCGGGAAGAGAATTTAAAAGGTTCCACCGATACGGCGAGAGCATGCTTCAGCGTGCAAACTGACCGATGCCGGTGGCTTATGAATTGATCAAAAAGAATTTTTGTTTGATTGTGACGGCTCATTGGTCTACACCAGCTGAGTAACCAGCACCAGAGTCGACAGAAATGGACAAGATACGCCGATGATGAATCGGTCAAGTGGTTATTAAAACTGACAGATCCGATTCAAAAGAGAAAGAAAATTCTTTTTCAAAAATCAGCGGCCACCAGCAGCAAGGTGGCCCAGTCCCCTTCCAGGGGCCATCCTCATACCCCCAGCTTTGCTGATGGTCGCTGATTTTTTCTTTAAGCCCCATAGATATTGGACAACATGGCTTCAAATTTTTCCTCCAGCATTTCATAGGACAGATAGCGCCAGCCGAGTAAGTAGTTTGCCTCGGTCATTTCTGCCAGCCCTTGGAAATCATCAATCATTTCCTTGACCCTTTGAACTGTCTCGGCGGTGATATAACCGTCGAAGGTCACGGCTTGAAATCCCTTTGGTTCAATATCGGCTTCATAAATTTGATAGCGGTTGACTAAAATGGGTTTGCGAAAATAAATGGCTTCAACGAAAGCATTGCCATAACCTTCATAGATAGAGGGATACGAGACCAAATCCGCATGGGGATAAACGTCCCAGAGGGTATATTGCTTGCGCCCGTCCTTTGCGCACCCACGTTCCTTGGCAATCCGATCGTCAATCAACCTGAGGTCAACTCCCATGAATTGAGCATAATCTTCAACCCGTTTGCGATAAGTAAATCCTTCGTCACCGGCTTCGTGGGGGATTACCAGCGCACAGTTTTTGCGTTCAAGTCGACTTATCAGTTCAATGGACGATTCGATCCCTTTACGGGATACCAGTCGTGTCGGCTGAAGAATGAAAAGGCAGTCCTCATCCAAACCGATTTCGGAGCGCAAATCCTGATTGAAATCATCTATTTCTTGCGGGAGAATTTTAAAGTCCATGATATTCGGCACCAGGGTCCAGCTCGCTCCTGTTCGTCGTGCCAATTCCATTCCGGCCAAAGAGTTGATCACCACATGTTGAATATTGGGCTGGTCGGGTGGGAAAGCCGCTTTTAAATAGTCCATGGCAGCAAAGCTGTGAAATCGCTGCCTCTCCCAATAAAAATCATGGTGATGGGCAATGGTTGGGATTCCGGATTCGATAATAAATTCGGTTAATGCCAGACCCAGTGGTATATTGACGGGTATCGCCAGTGCGTTTTGAACTACAAGTATGTCAAAATTAAATTTAGCATAAAACCGATCTATTTCATTCCGCAACTCTTCTTTGAGGGCATGGATTTTTTTGGTGCATTCACGGCTGCGACGCTTTTGATTAAAAAGCTCGTGCTGGACTTCTTTGATTTCTTTGTGCTGAAAGAAGGCTTTGGGAGCCAAATGGGATACCTCGGATTCAGTGTCGAGCTCGCCGGCCATGTAATACACCTTGCAGCCTTTGCCCTTTAATACGGCAACCCATTTCTGGGTCTCGAGCGATACACCGTCGGTTCCGGCAAAGCGGGTAGAGATAAATCCAAATGATAGTTTTTTACGTGTCCAGACAGTCATGCGTCTTCTCCAACCAATCCAATTCAAGCTTTAAAAGCTGTTCAATGCCGCACCGCGGTCCTCGTGCATGTCAAAAACCCGATCTAGACGGGTGATTTCGAATAATTTTTTCGGATCTTTCCGTAGCGTGGCAATTTTAAACACCCCTCCGGCCTTGGTGACTGAACGTAGACAGGTCACCAGGGTCCCGAGCCCCGAACTGTCGACGAAATCGACCTTGGCCATGTCGATCAGGATTTTCAACTTATCGGCGTCGATCATGGCCAGGACGACATCTTTGAGATCCGATACACAGGTGGCGTCTAAACGACCGTTTAAATTGAGTATATGAACATCATTAATTTTTTCCTCTAATATTTCCATACCACCGCTACTCCTTGTAATTAGAAAATTTTTTAGCCAAAATAAGATGCTTGACTTGACCTTCAACCCGGTAGCGGACATCGTCCATAAAACCTTGCATAATCGCCAAACCTCTGCCTGATTCGGGAATATTCTCGATGTCGGCGAGATCCCAAGCGGGGCTTGATTGTCTTTTTTCTTCCAGGATTTGCGGATCCATTGGCGTTCCGGAATCGGAAATCGTGATGACAACCCGGTCCCGTTCCTGCCGGAAAATCACTTCCACCAGATGGCCAGCTTGCTCCTGGTAACCATGCTTGATGCTGTTGACCGCGGCTTCAGTGACGCACAATTCAATGGCATGGGCATCGCTATCTGAGAAGGGAACCAGCAAACACAGCCGATTTACCGCCGCACTGATCAGGGGAACGTTGTCTAGAACGCTCTCGATACTCAATCTAATTTCTTTGGTTTTCATGCTTTTTTTATGTGAGAATGAATCCGGTAGCCTGATCCCACATCTTTGACACGGAAGTCACGTAATTTAGGTAACAGAACTTTAATATTACAGCCAATATAAACTTGCATATTCTTAAACTGATAGCATCATGTCAAGGTTTTGATTGTTAGTTTTTTGTTTGGAGGAAGTTATAATTAAGGCAGTCTTCAGGTAAATACCTTGAGATCCTACCTAATTCCTAACACAATTCTAACGTTGGGTTAACTAAAGCAGCATATACGGATAAGGTTAGTCGCATGGGCCATATAATTTTCATATGTTTTCAGATGACTGGATCATTGTTCTATCATTTTCGTAATCAGGAACACCGGCACTACAAGAAAATTCTGACCCAAATCAGTCGCATTGACCTTTTTTAGCACCTTACAACACATGATTTCAAAGCCTTGTGTCGGTCCCCATGATTGCGACCATTGCCGATGCAGTCAGCCTCATCATATATTTTTCGATTGCGAAGATAGTTGTCGGAATATAAACAGAATTTACAAGGAGATCATGATGGCGTTGGGAACCCATTGGGAATGGCGAGGATTTGGTGCTGTGTCAGGTATCTTTGCAGAACGGTACTGCAACCTGGAGCCGTTTTATGAGCCTCAAACCATTGAAGATATATATCTTTGGATACCTGGCATGCAGATCAATGCCAAGTTTAGAACCGGTGTCGAGGACGGTTTAAAATTTAAAAGAATCAAAAACAAAGACGATGACCTGGAACAATGGACCGAAAGCCCGAATGAATTGTTTGAATTCCCCATAGACACAAGGGGTTGGAATACCCTTAAGGGGGTGCTGGCCGAGGTCGGCTTAAAATTGCCGGACTATCCATCACGGGCGCCCAATCGAGCCGA
>JASFSK010000106.1:0-10521 GCA_050114455.1 Desulfobacterales bacterium
TCGGGGCAGCCAGCACGTCGATAATTCAAATAGGTGTCAGGTTTCGGGTGTCAGCAAGAATAGGTATTCTATCCTGAAACCTGAACACTGACATCTGAAACCATCAGTTTCTGACAACATGTTGTCCGATATCAAGCATCCTGAATATAGCATCAACTATCCAGCAAGGGACGAGATCTGATATATCGCCAATGGACAAACAATTTCTAGAATTTTGGGGTCATTACCTGCTGGCAGCCGCACGAGGGCAGAAGCAGCTAGAAGATCTGAATGAATGGCTCCGCCAGGGATTCAGCGGTTTCGAAGAATTAAATGCCATGTTTAAAAAGTTTTATGGCCTCGAACCTACTTCTGATGAAAACTCGGCATCGGCCAAAGCCTGTGAGAAGGCGACGGCCGATTTTCGCAACTCCTTCAATGCCTATTTAGAACTGATGGGTGTGGTCTCGCGAGACAAATACCAGGCGCTGGAGCAAGAGTGTGGCATATTACAAAAAAAAGTTGCCGATCAAGAGGAGACCATCAACGTTCTGAGAAGCCTGCTGACCGAAGAAGGAACCTATCAGGGCGAGACTGTCAAAGTTTTGCAGAACCTGGTGAATAAACAGACGAGCGCCTTTGAAACGTTTATGAAAAGCTTGACCACGGTTGCGAAGCACGAGGATTAGACGTCGGGTTGGCAAGCTGCAAATCCATTTCCAAATTCGCCATCTTTTACCTCAAGCCCAATCAAAAACAAGCTTGGATGATTCAAAATATCGTCCTTTTACTTTTCCTATCATTCTACAGTATCAAACACATTTGCGAGAATTCAAAGATCCACGATATGCCAGCATCCCATCCCTGTTAATGACGGGATTTTCGATTATCCATTTTCTTTAATATTGATGGTTCCGAAAAAAGTCTGAAAATTGCCAATCGGCAATTTTCACACTCGATAAGTTCAATAGGTTACGAGATCAAGATTTGAGATTTTTGACTTTTTACGAGATTATCAATATTGACAGAAGCATAAACATCATTGTAGCGTGAACGTACTTTTTTTGATTTTCTGGATAAGTGCAAAACAATCCAATTCGAGCGGGCGAGGTGAATCATGAATAAAACGAAACAAGAAAATACCGGAGCGGAGACGTTACTGGCGACCTGGCTGAAAACCGCAACAGATTTTTGGGGGTCAATGGCGCGAACATGGGCCACTGGGCCGGATGCTTCCGCAGCCTCTGACTCAACCGCTGGATCTGAAAAACAAGCCTCAGAGCGAGTCCAAGACTCGCTGCAGAACGCTCTAAAGACGTGGATAGCCTTGTCTTCGGTTATGAGCGATCCGGAGGCCCTCGAGTCTCAACTCAAAGGAGTCCATGGCCTGCCGGAAGTTTTAACCAAACTGGTGCAGTCCGGATGGAACGGTTATTTTCACCTCCAGCAGCAATGGCTACAACGAGCGGAAAGGATCGGAAAAACCACCGAAGCCTATAAATTTGAAAATCTCGATCAAAATGCATTTGCATTATGGAATGACCTTTACGAAAAGGAATTCCGCCAGTTTTTGCACCTTCCCCAACTGGGGCTAACCCGCTTCTATCAGGAAAGAGTCGGCCAGGCAGTAGATGAATTCAACATTTTCCAGGCCAAAGTAGCTGAATTTCTGCATATCTTCTTCCTGCCAATGGAGAAGTCACACAAGGTTATGCAGGAAAAGCTAACGCAGATGGCGGAAGCAGGTGAATTACCCGACGATTCCAAAGCCTATTATCAGATGTGGATCAAAATCCTTGAAGGTCACTACATGACCCTTTTTAAATCATCAGAATACGTCAGTGCCATGAGCCAGACCCTCAACGCATTGGAAAATTATAAAATGACCACGGAAAAGGTTCTTGAGGATATTCTGAGAATGCTTCCCGTACCAAACCAAAAGGATATGGACGAGCTGTACAAGGAGATTTATCTGTTAAAGAAGAAAGTAAAAGCGTTGGAGAAAGAAAAAGAGAGAGCAACCACTTAACCATTACCAACCAGGGGGTGATCTTATGGCACAGTCCAAAATTGCCGTTGATCTTATTCTTTCCAAATTGGCCGAGGATGCCGAAAGGTCCCGCGAGCGGGTACAAAAAGCTTCAAATGTGCTGCTGGAACCACTGGATACGGAAATTGCCACGACGCCATACGAAGTGGTATATGAAGAAGACCGAGTGAAGCTAAAGCATTATCAGCCGGTAACCGAGCCTCAGGTGAAAACGCCGCTTCTCGTGGTATACGCCTTAATCAACCGGGAAACTATGCTGGACCTGCAGCCCGGCAGAAGTGTGGTACAAAATTTTTTAGACAGGGGGATCGATCTTTACATGGTCGATTGGGGTTATCCGACGCGTAAAGACAAATATCTCACCATTGACGATCATGTCAACGGCTATATGGACAACATCATCGATTTTATCCGCCACCGATGTGATATTCCGAAAATCAATCTGATGGGAATCTGTATGGGCGGTTCCTTTTCTGTCATGTATGCAGCCCTCCATCCACAAAAGATCAAAAACCTACTGACCACGGTAACTCCCACCAACTTCGATACCGATCAGGGGCTGCTGCATATCTGGATGAAGGACCTGGATGTTGACCGGATGGTGGACACCTTCGGCAACATGCCCGGTGATCTGATGAACTTGGGTTTTCTAATCCTTAACCCTGCCCGCCTGATGATCGACAAGTATGTCGGATTTATTGAAAACATGGACAACAAACAGTTTGTGGAAAATTTCATCCGTATGGAAAAATGGATTTTTGACAGTCCGGATGTGCCGGGGGAGACCTTCCGGCAGTTTGTCAAAGACTGCTATCATAAAAACCTTCTCATCCAGAGCAAATTGGAGCTTGGTGGCAAGTGCGTGGATCTTAAAAATATCACCATGCCGCTTTTGAATTATTACGGTCAATATGACCATCTGGTCCCTCCCGCAGCCTGCGAGCTGCTCACGAGCAAGGTGGGGAGTAAAGATACCGAAGACATGTGCTTAAAGACGGGCCATATCGGGATTTATGTGAGTTCCAAAGTCCAAGAGGAATTTGTTCCCAAAATTGCCGTCTGGCTCAAGGAGCGGGATGGAGTGACGAAAGAAAGAAAAACCAAAAAACCGCCAGCCAAAAAGGCGACCATAAAAAAAATCGGGACCAAAGCGTCTTCGGCTCGTAAAAAGGCCAAGAAGCAACGATAAGGTTGAACCGAATGATATTGAATGATGCACAGTATAAAACTAACCAGCGGGAGATTAACAATGACAAAGAAAACCGATTTTTTTAAAACATTCTGCAAAGTCAGTAAGGCTTTCGGTACGACGCTCAGAAGAGATGAGCTGCTTGATCTAATTGTAGAAAGCGCCATCGAAACGATGGACGGTAAGGCGGCCTCCTTGTTTTTAGCAGATGAGAAAAAGGATGTGTTCGTGGCGGTCGCTCATAAGGGATTGTCCAAAAACTATTTTCATGCCGAACCCATGACGGCTAAAAAAGTAGTCGCCAATGTTTTAAAAGGAGGGCATCTTGCAATTCGTGATGCGACGACAGACACCCGATTGGAAAACCTCGATGCTAAAAAGGCCGAAGGGATTGCCTCTATTCTGGTCGTGCCGGTCATGGTTAAAAACAAGGCCATTGGGGTCCTGTCCCTCTATACGGCCAACCCCAGAGATTTTTCCAAAGACGAAATTGATTTTTTAAGCGCCCTGGCCGACCAGGGAGGCATGGCCATTGAGCATTCCCGCTTGTTTGAACGCATAAAGCAAAATTCGGCCCTTTTTCTCGACCTGGCATCCAACATCAATTCCAGCTTAGATATCAAGGAGGTCCTCGATAATCTGACTGGCGAACTGGCTAAGGCCCTCAATTTGAAGGGCGTTGCCATTCGTCTCTTGGATGAAGACACCGGAACCTTGAAGCTTGTTGCAAGTCACGGTCTGAGTGAAAATTATTTGAACAAAGGTCCTGTTCTGGCAACCAAAAGTATCGCCCCGGCCTTAAACGGAGAAACCGTGGTCATCGAGGATACGGCCACCGACGAACGAATCCAGTACAAAGCGGAAACCCAAAAAGAAGGTATTGTTTCCATGCTTTGTGTTCCCATCAAGGTCAGACAAAAGGTTATCGGCGTGATGAGACTATGCAGTGGCGTTAAACGTGATTTTCCAGATGACATCGTAACGCTGGTGCTTGCTGTGGCCCATCAGGGAGGATTGGCTATACAAAACGCTTCCATCTACCTGAAGCTCCAAGCGGACAAGGATAGTTTGGAGAAAGATATCTGGAGCCACCGGCAGTGGTTTTAATTGGCCCGACCAACATTGGTTAGAAACTAACGATCCTGCTTGACGGCCGTAAGCTCGGATCTGTCAACGATTTTGCTTGCAAGGCCCTTGGATGTTAAACGAGACGTTGAAAAGTTCCGCAAAAATCAGTGATCGGCTTCGGTCTCTTTGATTCTTGACAACCCCGGGATCAGCGTATTGGTGCGCTTAACTCCCGGCAGCTGACGCACTTTTTCATGCACGAATTGAGAGATGATTTCGGCATCCGAGCTGAGCAGATCGCGTGTTAATACCACTTTCACCAGAAGATCCACATCGCCGTGGACGGAATGGACCTCCCTGACCTCCTCGAGTTCAAAGAGTTTATCTATGAGTTTTATTTCTTTTTTGGCTTGTACGTTCATCAGAATGAAAACGGTAATGCCGTGCTTCATCTCCGGATATTCCGCATCTTTTAATTCAGTCATTTTTTTTCGGAAATCCTCCATGTTTTTGGTTATGAGTCTGTCAATGCCGATCCCGTAATGACGTTTGCGGTCCTCCCTCCAGTGATGAAGGGTAATATAGGCGTAAAGATCGGCGATCGTGCGCCCTGGAAAACTATCAATCAACCGCGCCCGTCGGATGATGGTATGAAGGGGCCTGTAAATGGTTTTGTGCCAATCCAGGGCCGCATTTTCAAATGAAATAACGGCTTCATTTTCCCTTGCCAAGTTTTCCTGGTGGTCTGCAATCTGATCCAGCAAATAAGCATATTGGCTGACCTCCGTCAGGTTGATTTCGTGAGGAAGGCGGGTGCGGTCGCTGAATTCTGCCCGTTCGCGGTAGAGAAGGTTTTGAAGGGTGTTCTCCGCGGGAATAAACTCCAAAATGTGGGCCAGAACTTCATCATGGCCCAATTGCTTGGCCGCCGAAATACGGTGGTTTCCATCCAGAACATAGTATTCGTCTTTGATCTGATACAGTTTCACCGGGCCGAGCGGGCGGCCCTGGCGCATGGCCTCCAGGATCCGCTGCAATCGATCCGAGGGTTGGTTGATTTTAAACCTGAACCGGCTGTCAAAATCCTGATAACGACCGACGCTGCCCACGATCCGGTCCATGGATACCGTGCGGGTTCCCCGATCTCTGGCGTCAAAAGCGGCATCTTTTTTTTGCTGATCCTTGAAGCTTTTGACCTCCGGCGCAGTATCCGGCGGTTTGCCGGCGGTCGAACAGCTATTCATCAGCCGAACGATTTTCGATTTCCAGGAGGCAATAACCATATGTGTTTACCACTTGGGTGCGACCCAATGTTGTAATTCGGTCTGCGGGATCGGAAAATTCCCGGTGGATGTGACCGTGAATCAAATATGCTGGTTGATATTTTTCAATTAACTGCCGAAAGCTTTTAAACCCTTTGTGACAAGGGTCTTCAGCGTCATGGATAAATCGCGGCGGTGCATGGGTAATCACCACCTCAACCCCCCCACGCCACCAGAGCGTCGGTCGAAGCCGGCGAATGATGGAACGCATGCGCCATTCCTCGTACTGTATGGGGCCACCATTGTACCAGCGCGACCCTTCCAATCCCAGAATATTTATACCATTGATTTTTTCCAATCTACGGTGCAGGTTACGACCGCCTTCAGGCGGCTTTTCCAAATATCGGATGTCATGGTTACCACGCACATAAAAAAGCGGAGCGTTAAAGGAATTGACCAGACGTGAAAGGTATTCCGGCGGCAAGTCGCCGCAGGAAAGAACCAGATCGACATCTGCAAGCGGGGCGGTATTGGCTCGCTCGAAAACGATTGGTTGGACCACGTCGGAGACCGACAGAACTTTTAATGTTTTCCCTTTCATCACATTATATTGGCTGTAGAACCGACATACAAAAAGAAATTTCAGGACGATTCGTCCAAATTTAGTCTTGATGACGCGATCTTTGACATTTTAGTTGCATCAGATTTGACGACCCATCAGCAGAATTGAATTTACGGTCTCGTCGTATTCAGTCCCACGAATGTCCCACCGTTTTTCTGACTGAGAATTCGCATGAGGGTGGCAAAACGCTCGCCGGTGTTGCCGCGTCCGACCTTGTCTTTGAGTAGCACCGGGAATCCGACGGCATGGATGCGAACTCGTCGGGTTCCATCTCGGGTCACTTTATTGATGCGATCGACCTTCTCGATGACCGGCTGAATCGCATTACCGCTGAACTCGTCACCGAAAACGAACAGACTTATTTTTTTATCGGGTGCATAAAAAGTTCGAATGGCTGCGTCAATCCCCTCAACCGGACTGCTGTTGCTGAACGACTGCCAGGTGCTCAGATTGGATATAATTGCCCGGCGGCGGGCAGGTGTGTCCGGTATCCATTCCCCCCGATATTGGGAGAACATATAGTTTCCCATATCGTTCATGATCTGGATGCCCTTTACTCTGGGATAGACATTTAACGTTTCGGCAAGTTTTTTTTGAACCAGACCCCAAGCGTTGCGCTGCATGCTGCCGGAGGTGTCGATAATAAAAATAATATATTCGCTGTCCACCGGTATGCCCCCGACAGAGCGATCAACTTGCCGGGGTTGAGCCTTCAGCAGCCGCTTCATTTCAGCGGTGAGCTGCTGAAGTGCCCGGGCCAGCTTATCTTCGATAATATTTTGTACACTGGCATGCTGTTTGGATGCGGCAAATTCTCCTTTAGTTTTTGACAGGTCGCCCTGCAGTCTGGCAAGTTTTTGCTGCTCTTGCGACAATTGCTTTCTTTTTCCCTGCAACTCACGATTGAGGATTGCAGTCTCGCCGCGAATGTCATGCAATTCTTCTTCCAGCCGAACGATTTCCGACTGAAGATCCGCGCTCATTTCTTCGATGATAACCGGTTCCGCAAATTTGGACAACACAAACAGGAGGATGACTGCGCCAAAACCGCAGCAGATCACATCCAGAAAAGACAGGCTGAAAATTTGGATGTCTCGTCGACGATTTTTCATTACAGGTTCAGAGTTCAGGGTTCTGGGCTAAGGGTTCAAGATTCTGGGTTCAGGGTTCTGGGTTCGTGATTCAGAAACTCAGGGTTCAGCGCCGCCGCTGGTCTGAAAATCGGCCGATTCAATCGAAAATGAAACTAACGTATTAAAATCCCAAATCTCAAGCACCAAATTACAAATAAATTCCAAATGACAATATCCAAATCCCAAATAAGATCAAACGTCAATTTTTCCGCCCTCTGCGCCATGCTCTATGCCCTCTGCTCCATGCACTTTATTAAGGCCAATCCTTCGAAGGACAGAAAAACGAGCCCCCAGTATCCTTGGCCAGCTTCCAATAGGCACTGGCCGCGAAGGGATCTCCTTCCATGGGATATAAAATAATATTGACCGGGATGCGGGACGGCAGCCGGCGAATTGCCTCATAAAACAGGTTCAGCCGCTTTTTCCCGGAAACCCTTTTGCCCCAGGGCTTTTGGGCACCCATGGTCGGCAGGCTGTCCGACAGCAAAAAAATATTATCAGGCGCCGGATTCATCTTGTCAATTGCCTCAAAGCCATTCACCAGACTGGTGCCCTTTTCGGGAACCAGCTTGCGCATATCGGCCGCGGTTTGGTTGAGCACGTCGATGTCGCCGGCGTTCAGCCAGGTCCCGCCGGTTCCAGGAATTAAAGGACGGGCGGTCTCGTTAAATGTATATACCTGGAATCGGCTTGCCGGATCCAGTTGGGTGGTCAACCAGTTGATGGTTGCCACCGTCTGCTGCCATTTGGCTGATTTCAATTTTTTACCGTCCGACAGGTTGCGCCGTCGAATAACTCCGACAACGGTTTCAGCCAGCATACTGGCGGATGAATCCACCAGGATAAGGATTCGCCTGCCGCCCATTTTCAGATCGGTGAGATACTGGCGGTCGCCTTGGCCGG
Source organism: Desulfobacterales bacterium (assembly GCA_050114455.1). GTDB lineage: Bacteria > Desulfobacterota > Desulfobacteria > Desulfobacterales > JAFDCJ01 > JAFDCJ01. Next base: position 8,207 of record JASFSK010000106.1, read on the forward strand.
GGAAAGGCCTTAATTTGGTTCCAAGTTCATCCCGGGCTTTGGCGCCGGCTCGCAGTCGTTTGACATCTTCTTCCAAGGACTTTAGATCGGCTTTTAATTTGTTGACATGGGATTTTGTCGCCAGGGTGTCCTGGTCCCGATCGGCCAACTCGAACTTTTGTTCCTCGATGGCCTTGATCACCTGCCGTGAGAGTCCCTGGGTTTCAGCCAGCTCATCGATGGTTTTTTCCAACGTGTTTCGGGCCAGGATTAATTGTTTCTTGCCTTCGAGCACTTGGGTTTCGATGCGTTCTACTTCAGCTCGAAGATCAGCCGAAACCGTTTCCCGTCGAGCAGCACTTTTGGCGTTGACGAGGACAAACAGTAAAATGATCGCCCCAAGGCCGCAGGTGATAATATCCAAAAAGGACAGGCTAAAGACGTTCAGGCGTTTACGTTTCATTGGGATTCAGGCAGGCAATCAGCTCCAGCTGGTCACCGGTTGCCTCCAGCCGGATAATGTGGCCGAGTTTCAAAGTAATGCTTCCGTTTACCCGGAATTCGTTTACAGAAATTCCGCCGGTGCTGTCATCTTTCAGCACGACTTCCCGGCTGCGGCGTTCAATGGTGCAGTACCGTGAGGAAAATTGGTCAGATCGGCCTTGCGTGTGAATCCGGGGTTTTTCTGAGTCCGTATCCATCGCGATAATCAGGGGTCTTTCTGTGATCGGATAGGCAATGCTGCGATAAAGCAGATGGGTCGGTAACTTTCCGGTGATTTTTCCAGGCGAAGGTGGATAATTGTATTCGTCGCGGGGATGCTGCCATGGGCGGCTGGTGAAAAAAGAAATTCCCTCATTAGTGGTTTGATCTGATAACTGTTGCCAGATTCCAAGAATAGCCCTGGCTCCGGTTCCCCGGTCAAGCTCGATGATTTGAATATTTTTTAGTGTTGACAACATCTGCCTGCACCCGGGAAGCCGGCTGAGCCGATGTGACAACTGCAATGCAACCGGCGGATTATCTTGGCCGTGTTTGGTGCGAAATTTTTCAACCAGACGGCAAATTTCGGCATAGATCGATTCGGCCCCGCGGGCCAAAAGAGAGTCCTTTAGGGTGATGCTATAAGAGGTGCCGGAATTGATCATATCGAAAACCATGGTTGAATGCTGCCGGAAATGGGAGAGAACCTCAGGCAATCGGTCGTACAGCTCCTGTTCCGTCGCAGCCAGGTGAATGGGATCAAAGCGAGTACCGCGTACAAATTCCTGCGCAATCGTTTCTACCCAGATCCGGTACAACTCCAACAGGCCTTTTCCGCTGGTCGATACCGAATCTTCGATGGTGAGATACTCGCCCTGCTTAAGATAGATGACTTCGATGCGATGGAGATGGATATCCAGGTATAACAGCATTTTCCCGGGAATGGCTTGTGCTGATGCTGCCAACGCCATGGGAACGAAACCTTTAACGTCCATCGATAATTCCTGGGCGATACCCAGGATGAGCCCCAACTGCCTGCGATCATAGAATTCGGGGACCACCATGGCAATTTCATCTCCATGTTTCTGGATGGCCTGCCAGATATGCGACAGATGCTGGAAAACGATTTCGGCCTGATTTTGAGGTGCATGTTTGCCGGGAAGTTTCAGGGGCTCCGTATCCAGCTGATCCCAAAAATGATTCAGAATTTGACGGGGAAAAAGCTGTGCTTTTCTTTCGGCCTCTTTTCCCAGCAGCATGCCCTTCTTTTGCAGCAGTGCAAAGCCAGGGCTCTCAGTGGCTTGACCGTCAAGTTCGAGCAACCCAGCGGGCGTGCCGGCGGCTGCAATGATGCCGGCATCACTGATTTCCAGACCAATTAGACTCATATCCACATTCCTAGTTCGCAACCTGGTTAAATTGTAAATCTCAAAATACAAGCACCAAATTTCAAATGAATTCCAAATAACAATATCTAAATCACAAAAAAAATTTAACGCCAATTTTTTGAATTTTTTTTATTTTGACGGTTTCGTAAAAAGTCCATCTGCCGTCATGCCGGACTTGATCCGGCATCCAAAACCATCTGATTTTACTGGATTCCCGCCTTCGCGGGAATGACAAAAAGTAGGTATTTCATACTTTTTGCGGGTTCATCAATTTTGGTCATTGGAAATTAACTGTTATTTGTGTTTTGCTATTTAATATTTATTGCGTGTAAAAACCTGATACTCTGCATTCCCCGAAGCGTGTAGTCAAATTAAACCCAATAGCAGCCTGTACAAAAATCATTGTGTATGCAAATGCCTGGTCAATTTCTCCTCACAATATGCTTCGGTGTCCATCACGTAGTG
>JASFSK010000107.1:0-10479 GCA_050114455.1 Desulfobacterales bacterium
CCGCGTCCAGCCATGTTGGTTGAGATTGTCACCGCTCCCATTTGACCGGCCTGGGCGATAATCTCGGCTTCTTTCTCGTGATTTTTAGCATTTAGGACAGTATGTTTGATACCCCTTTTTTTCAATTTTTTACTAAAGTCTTCGGAGACATCGATGGATATCGTGCCCACCAGGACCGGTTGACCTTTTTTGTGCAACTCTATAATTTCGTCCATAGCTGCATTAAATTTTTCTTTGCGTGTTTTATAGATTACATCGGGAGCATCCTGGCGGATCATGGGTTTGTTGGTGGGAATCACCACCACATCGAGATCGTAAATCTTTTTGAATTCGGCCGCCTCGGTATCCGCCGTTCCGGTCATTCCAGCCAACTTTGAATACATTCTGAAATAATTCTGAAAGGTGATGGTTGCCAGTGTCTGATTCTCGTTTTCAATCTTGACATTTTCTTTGGCTTCCAGTGCTTGATGCAGTCCGTCGCTATAGCGACGCCCGGGCATCAAACGTCCGGTAAACTCGTCGACGATAATAACTTCACCGTTTTTGACAATATAGTCGACATCCCTCTTAAACAGGGCGTGGGCTTTGAGCGCCTGGTTGATGTGGTGTAAAAGTTCAATATTTTTGGGATCAAATATATTGTCGACCTTCAACAAATTCTCAGCTTTGGCAACGCCCTCTTCGCTTAAGATCGCCGAACGGGCTTTCTCATCGATCGTGTAGTGGGTATCTTTGCTCAGTCGGGGAATCAAGCTATTGATCTGGTAATACAAATCAGTGGATTTTTCAGCCGGCCCCGATATTATCAATGGCGTTCTGGCCTCATCGATCAGAATACTGTCCACCTCATCGACAACTGCAAAGTTGAGCTCGCCTTGCACCAGAGAATCCCGATCGAACTTCATATTGTCTCTCAAGTAATCAAAACCGAACTCATTGTTAGTCCCATATGTAATGTCGGAACCGTATGCCGCCAGCCTTTCTGCATCATCGAGACCATGCATGATGGTTCCAACGGACAAGCCTAAAAATCGATAGATGTGACCCATCCACTCTGTATCACGCCTGGCTAAATAATCGTTGACGGTGATAATATGGACACCTTTTCCAGATAAAGCATTCAGATAGGCCGGCAGAGTGGCGGCCAGGGTTTTGCCTTCACCGGTTTTCATTTCCGCGATTCTGCCTTGATGCAAAACGATTCCACCGATCAGCTGAACATCAAAATGACGCATGTTAAGAGCACGCACTGAGGCTTCCCGGACGGTGGCAAATGCTTCCGGAAGAAGGTCATCAAGGGTTTCCCCTCGATCGAGGCGTTGTCTGAACTCAGCGGTCCGAGCTTTGAGCTGTTCATCTTGCAAAGCCTGAATTTCGGGCTCTAATGCGTTGATTTTCTCAACGATTGGCTGTATTTGCTTTAATTCCCGTTCGTTTTTACTGCCAAAGACTTTTGTCAGAAAATTGAATACCATATGGGAGAACTCCTGGCGCAAGCTTTTTGCTTTATAAGGCGAGACCCAACCAGTCAACATTATATCAAATTTAAAACCGGTCTCAAGAATTAATTGGTCGACGACCAACTTATAATAATACCAATTTCCATAAAAAAAAGAGTCGAGAATTTAGTTAGGATGGAATCGCTTGCCGAGGCAGCCAGCATTTCATACATTTGGGGAGCGAGAGCATTATAAAAAGGAATAAATAGGAAATTACAATTTGTATCCGTATAATCAGCGACCACCAGCAAGCTGGAGGTATGAGGATAGCCCCTGGAAGGAGCCGAGCTACCTTGCGGGTGGCCGCTGACTTTAGTTGAGGATGTATTTTTCAGGATTAACCGGAACCCCGTTCAGGTGTACTTCGTAGTGGGTATGGGGGCCGGTGCTGCGACCGGAGCTGCCCATCAGGGCAATGGGCTCCCATCGTTTAACTCGGTCACCCCGTTTCTTCAACAGTTTGTGATTGTGTCCGTAGCGAGTTTTCATTCCATGTCCGTGATCAATCACAATCGTCTTGCCCAGCAAGCCCTTCTTGCCGGCAAAAGTGACAATACCATCGGCGGTAGCCAGGATTGGTGTTCCCTTGCGCGCTGCTATATCAAGTCCTTTATGCAATTCCCGTCGACCGGTAAAAGGAGATTTACGGTATCCGAATCTTGAGGTCACCCAGGATTTGACATTACGCGACAACGGTCGGATTGCCGGCGTGGCAGCCAAAAGATTCTGCTGATCTTCGAGCGAATTAAGAAGTGTCTCTAATCCTTTTTGTTGGCCGGCCGAAGCTCGGCCAATCTGATCAATCTGCTCATGCATATTTCGCATGAGGCTATAGTGCTTCTGCTTGAGTGGAATCTGAGCGTCTAGGTCTTCGGGCAAAGAACCGCCAATACCAAATAATCCATCGGAATCATTTGGTATTTCAATATTGGCAATAATTCGGATTTTTTTCTCAAAACTGTTCAGTGCCAACAATTTTGCTTTGAGGGCATTAATATCATTTGCAAATTCTTGAATCTGCTTTCGTTGATGGTGAATCTCCTCCATTTGGCTAGAAATATGTAGCTCACGATTTTTCAGCGTTTTGGTATGGTTTCGCATCTTATTATAGTCGTAAGTAATATAGACCATGGTTGCAAATATACCCACCAGAACAATTCCAATCACCAGCAAAGAAGATTTTGATGTGGAGAACTGCTTCGCGGGAGCACCCCTGCTACTTAAAATAACAAATGATATTTTCTTTCGCATACCAGAAAAACCCCAAACGGATTGCTGATCAGATACCGTTGTGTCGCTGTTGTTTGATTTCAAAAAAAAACGCCTCCGGGCTGGCTAACCCGTCGGCGTCGCAGTCTTTATTATTCGGTAACCTGGCTATCCTGGCCAATCGGCTTTAGACCCACGGTTTTGCGTCGCCATCTTTCGGTGGCTTTGCCCCTTCGTAAATATATTTTGTATTATAAGGATATTTAAAATCGTCAAAATTGTCAAGTCATAATTACAGCCCTTCTCCTTATGGCAAGCTTTTTCCAAACACTACCCGGGGCTTCAAATCTTGAAATAACGGTGCGTAATATTAGATACAATCTGCAATTATTTGATTGAATTTGACGGATAAGCATCCCAATGGCTTGCGGTCGGACATCAATATCTCAAAATTAGACATATTTCAGCAACATGGGTGGACAGCCAGGTTTTGTCTGGCTGTTCACCGGACTCGACACCGAAAAGGGCTAAAGGTTGAATTCCGCTACAAAAGACCCAATTTAAATTTAAGGGATTTCAATGTGTTTACCATTAGCATCGTGACGGTCATGGGACCGACGCCACCCGGGACCGGGGTAATGCTCCCAGCTATTTCTTTGGCTTCGTCAAAATCGACATCACCTTTCAATAAGGCAATCTTTTTTCCTGTTTTTTCGCTGATTTTCTCTCCGACTCGATTGACACCGACGTCAATAACACAGGCGCCCGGCTTAATCCATTCCGGTTTGACAAGTCCGGGCACACCGGCCGCAACGATTAAAATATCAGCCCGTTTACAATGACCCTCCAGATCTTTGGTCCGCGTGTGGACCACAGTTACCGTGGAGTTTGCACCATCCCCTTTTTGCAGCATCATATTTGCGATGGGTTTTCCGACAATATTGGAGCGGCCGACGACAACGACCTCGGCGCCACTGGTTTCCACGCCGGTACGTACAATCATTTCCTGTATTCCTGCCGGGGTGCATGGGGGAAATTTGACCTCACCGCCTCCGATCATCAACCGGCCTACATTTACAGGGTGAAAACCGTCCACATCCTTATCGGGATCAATGGCATTCAATACCTTTTTTTCATTGATATGCTTCGGCAGGGGAAGCTGGACTAAAATCCCATTGATGGCCTCGTCCTTGTTATACTTGTCAACCAGAGCCAGAAGATCCGCTTCAGATATATCCTCGGGCTGACTGTCCTGTATTTCTTTAAAACCAAGTCGTTCAGCGGTTTTAATTTTCAAAGTGACATATGAGATGGAAGCAGGATTCTCTCCCACCAGAATTGTCACGAGACCGGGAACAACACCATGCTTTTCCTTGATTTGTTCCACTTCCGATTTGACTTCTTCCAGAATTACTTCACGAATTTCTGTTCCCTTGATTAATTTTGCTGTCATCTTGAACCTCCTTCTAAATTTGATCTGAATCTAATCATTTGGTTGTTCCGACCAGATAAGCCGGATGGCCCTTTCTAAATCAATAAGATATTGATGTCAAGACGACATGCAAACTGCGTTTGATGCTCTTTTCGCTGTATTTCCACGCGTTGACAATCAAGACCCATTGGGGAAACAAAAATGCAACCGTTAACACCTGCACCCCCCATTTCACAGTGGATAAGGCACTGGTAGCAATCCTTCGGTTTCATCGATGCCTAACATTATATTCATATTTTGAACCGCCTGGCCCGCAGCGCCTTTGACGAGATTGTCGATGGCCGAGATGATAATCAGCCGATTATTGCGGTCATCGAGTTTGACGCCGATGTCACAGTAGTTGGTGCCGCGCACATGTAAAGTGTCAGGCAGTCCATCCTTGGGACTCAGGCGGACAAAGGGCTTCTCTGAATAGACCGAAAGGTAAGAATCTATCACATCCTGCACCTTGGTGGTACCCATCGGGGCAGCATATATGGTCGTGAGCATACCGCGAGTCATGGGCACCAGATGCGGAACAAAAGTAATGGAAATAGGTGATTGGGCTTCCCGGCTCAGAATCGAATCTATTTCAGGATTATGTCGGTGGGCAGCGACGTTATAAGCTTTAAAGGATTCATTGACTTCGCTGTAGTGGGTTGCCTGAGACAGGGACCGTCCGGCCCCGCTGACGCCGGACTTAGAATCGACAACGAGTGTCCCGGCGTCCAGTATGCCCTTTTTGACTAATGGAACGAGCGGCAGCAACACACTGGTGGGATAACAACCTGGGTTTCCGATGAGTTTGGCAGTCCTGATCTGGTCCATGTATATTTCGCTGAGTCCGTAGACCGATGACTTGAGCAGTTCCTTTGAAGCGTGGGGCTGGTAAGTGGACTCGTAGAGGGCGGCATCATTGAATCGGAAATCCGCAGAAAGATCGATTACCTTCAAACCGCATTTTATGATTTCCGGCACTAATTTCATTGGTAGTTGGTGGGGAAGCGCCATGAATACGATATCCGCATGGTTGCAAAGTCGGTCAGTGGAGTATTCTTCACAGACAAGGTCGATCCGACCGGCCATAGCAGGATAAACACGATCAAACCTCACCCCGGCATATTGACGCGATGTCAAAATGGTCAATTCAGTTTTGGAATGGCCAGATAGAATTCTGACAAGCTCAGCACCGGCATATCCGGTGGCCCCGACAACAGCGACACGGTTCATTGTGCTGAATTCCTTTCATTTGGTGAGATTGACGGCAAACAAGGATTCATACCAAAGTCGGCACACAACTGCAAGGGGTATGAATCCAAGCCAAATTTTTTCGCTAAACGCCACAGCACGTAGCATCAGATGCAGGTTGACACATTGGATGATTGACCTGGAAAATAGCCCAAAGCATAACCCTTTTCTAAATTATACACAAAAAGCATACTGAGTAGGCCTGTTAAATATCGTCCGGATTTATCATTACATCTACAATTTTTACGTTGTTTGAATTTAGACTCAACTTTGGAGGATAGTGGACGATAAATATAATGTATGGAATTTGATCGCCATTCATGCCTAAATTTACATAAAGGAGGGTTATCCTGTGAAATTATTGAAATATATTATATGTTTGTGTGTTATCCTGATAGCTTACCCGATTCACGCCGAAATTTACAAATACGTGGATGAAGATGGGAATACCCATTTCACAGATGATTTCAGTCAAGTGCCTGTTGATCAAAGACCAACTGTAGATGTCAGCACTGAATATGAAAATGACATAGATTCTGATCAAGCTGCAGAATCTGAGATGTTAGATAGTACCGAAGAGGATTTCTCTGATGAATCGATGGAAGAAGGGGACGAATTCGCTGAGGACTTTGAAAACCAGGATGATGAAGATGATTTTGCTGATACCGAAAGTGAAGAGAATATCGTCGCGCTGGGTCATGACTCGGGAAATGAAGAAGACATCACAACTGAAAATGAACAAGGTATTGCCAAAGACGATCTGGACGAAATTCGCAATCAACTGGATACTATGAAAAAAGAAATCGACAGCGAATATCAGGAATTGCTGAAAAAGAAAGAGCAATTATCCAAAGAAAAGAAAAACCTCAAAGGCCATGATGAAATCATGAAACATAATAAAAAAGTCGAGCGACTTAATAAAAAAGTAGAGGCGTATGCCAACAAAGGCAAAAGATATGAGGAACAGGTTGAGGCATTCAACGAACGGGTCAGGCAGGAAAACGCTAAGTTAAAGCAAAGGAAGGAGACTCAGTGAGCCACGCCCTGACCTTCCTCTAAACCGATTCCAAGATAACTGATCTGCCGGAAACTACCAGCGGAGAAATTGAACCATAAATGCAGCATCCGACACCAAAACCAATCCATATAGTGGTCATATCCTCTTTTCAGTATCTTTATCCTTGACATTCTAAGTCAGTTCCCTATTTTTAATCGCATATTTTAAGTAATTAAAATCAGATCATATTAATTCAATAAATCGAGGAGGTGACGTCATGGCTGAAACAAACAGCGATGCTGCAGCAGATTTCGAAAAAGCGTTACAAATTGGTCGACCGCCAAATGTAGTTAAATGCTTTCCCAATTCAAAGGCTCTGATAGTGAGTGGAAAATTTATTGATAGGGCCATGCTTGCCAAAGGCGGGGCCATTGCCATGGCCGCCAACGGCCGAAGCAGTTTTGTAATCCGCGGTGCTTTAAAGGCTGCCCAAAGAGCCAATGCAGCCTTAATCATCGAAATCGCCAAATCTGAGGGGGGTGCAAACGCCTATTGTGCCGTGAATTACTGGAATATCGCCCGGATCGTGGATGCTGTATGCAACGAATTGGGGATTACGATTCCGGTGGCAATCCATGCCGATCATTATGGGTTAAAAAACGACCAGGATGTGATTGCTGCTAAAACTGAAATCCCAACTTTGTTTGAAGCCGGCATCACATCAATCGCCATTGATGCCTCTCATATGCCGGATGACAAAAATCTCCTTGCCAATCTGGAACTCTACCCCTTCGTTCCGAAATGGGCCGGACTGGAAACAGAGATAGGTGAAATTAAAGGAAAAGAAGGCCTGTCAACTGTTGAAGAAGCAATGTTTCTGATTCAAGGATTAAATGCCCATGATATTTTCCCGGATTGGATTGCCCTAAACAACGGGACAACCCATGGCATTGAGGCCAGCGGTAAGGGTATTCAGGTAGAGCTGACCAGGCAAATTCACGATGCCTTAGAAAAATACAAGGTTTCCGGAGCGCAGCACGGGACATCTGGCAACAGCTCAGATCGCTTGCGAGAAATAGCTGCAAAAACCAGATCCACCAAGGCGAATGTCGCAACTGCTCTCCAAATGATATCGTGGGGTATAGAGGTCAACGATTATGGAAATGCACAATTGGATAAAGAGGACAATTTTATCAAGGTCAGCGATCAAGGCGTGACGGATTCAATGTGGTCTGAAATGGTGGCTTTTGCCAATGATCAGGGTTGGAAAGGCGGCAACTTTAAAAAACTCAACCTGCCTTTTGAAAACAAATTACTGGGTCAGTCCGTCGAGATAAGAAACCGTATGGTCAAAAGGGTTGAAGACTTCGTGTACAATATGCTCGTCAATGTCCTGAATGCCAAAGACACTGCCCCTCTGGCTGTGGCTGCTATTCTTGAAGCCGGATCCTATGACCCCGGCCCAAAGGCCAGTCGGATCGAAAATCCCACAGAGTGGACGCCCGAAAAGATTGTTGAGCGAGGCGCCTCAATCATTAGCGACAAAGGACCAGATGGAGATTTTGACGATTAACCGATAAAACGAAATTGTGATATAAATCCAGCCACTAGGACACCAAATTAAGTTTAAATATGAAAGAACTTTGGCGGCTTAGTGGCTGAAACATCAAAATAGATTGCACTGATTTGGAAAACCTGGGTTCTTCCTGCTTCATTGCGATCTATCTCAATATTCAATCGCGTCAAGGTTGTGTAATCGATTCCAAATCGTTTTTCCAATTTTCTTAACCCTCCTGCCACGATAGCTGACTGACATTCAGTTTCTATAACCATAATTTCAGTCGTATACCAAGAATCTACTGCACTATCCTGTCTCAGTATTTCATTTTTTACTAAAGTCGTTGTCGAATACTGCCGATATCTAAGTCAACAAGTCAGGAGGTTTTAGAAATGTTTGTCCCTAGTTATCAGATGCACAATGTATTAAAGGTATACAGCAATAAGCTTAGACACAACATTTCAACGAAAAGGCAAAATTCATCTGAAAAAGCAGGAACTAAACGAGTCAATTTGAATTCCGAAGGAAAACGAAATTCCACCATCGAAAAAGTCTCAAAAGATATTTTCGATAAAATCATACGGTTCGGATCACAAACCGTCACATCCAAACAGGGGCCAGGGGGAGCCGAAGAAAGTGTGAATAATGGGAATGGATCGGTCAAACCAAGCAAATCAGGCTTCGTTTATAATGTCATGGATGCTGTCAATGGAAAAACGACCAATGCAGTATCGGTGGAAGATCCGGAATTTTTAATTCAGAGGCTCGATCAAATGTCAAAAGATACGATAGCAATAAAAGAAACAGATACTGGGATTGGGGATAAAAGAGAAAGCGACAACCCGATGTTAAAAGCTCGCGAAGTGAAAGAATCCTTACCTGTTAATCTTGACACTGGATGAGGATTGAGGAATAAGGGGGATATCATGATCAATGCAATTGGTGAAGCTACCATACAACAATTTTTACGTACTGGTTATAATGCCGAGACCATTACCAAGGATCTGGCGGTTCAGAAAACAGAAAAGGTTAGAAAGCAGCGTGCCGTGGAAAAGGGCGACGACGGTCAAAAGCCTGAAATGAATCTGCAGTCCGAGGGCAACATGAAAACTCGCAACAGCTTTGTTGATGGAACCCTGGTAGTCGAGAAATACGATGAAGATGGCAATTTGGTAAAAAGAACCCCTCCGGGTTACCTTCCCATTGGAGAAATGGCTTAAAATAGAAAAGCTTGCAATCCTAACCAAACAAATCCGGATGTCACCGATTGGGAATGCGGAGAAAACAAAGCGATAAAAGCGAAATTGGTTTATAGCTTGTAATCTCAGTAGATCTGGATTATCCGGGTTTTGCTATCATCTTTGGAAATACCGCCATGGTTGAGCCACAGACAGGGCGATTGGTTATACAGGTTCAATCACGCCATTTGCGCCGATTCATTCATTAGTATTGGCAGTGTATTCATAGTCTATCAAACTGTTTTTTTCACCCTCTCCCAAATCCTTGCTTTTTCATTCAAAGGAATGCTCTCAAAATCCCGTTTACTCTCGGCGACCAGGTTTTCCACTTTTTTAAATCGTACTTCAAATCTTTTATTGGAACCTGCTAGTGCGGTTTCAGGGTGAACTTTAGCAACACGGGCCAGGTTCACAAGAGCAAACAGAATATCGCCAAATTTCTTCGATAATTGGGAATGATCCGCTTTATCTGTTGAAGCTTTCAACTCACGCACTGTTTTTTCTGCATTCTCACAATCCTTATCAATTTTTGCCCAATCGAATCCACTTTTGGCAGCACGGTCGGAGATACGAAATGCGCGTATTAAGGCGGGGAGTTGAACCGGTACGGAATCAAGGGCGGATTGCTTCGATTTTGTCTTTTTCTCGCTCAGTTTAATTTTATGCCAATTTTCAACAACTTCATCACAGCTGCTTAAGTTATGTTCACCAAACACATGAGGATGGCGTCGAATCATTTTCTGAGTGATCGCTTGGACGACATCTGACAGATCGAATTCTCCCCGTTCCTCAAACATTCTGGCAATAAACACGATATGAAATAAGACATCGCCGAGCTCTTCAAGAATTTGTTGCGTTTTAACGGACTCGATCGCATCTGCCAGTTCAAATGCCTCCTCAATCAGATAAAGGGCACCATCAGTCGGCGTCTGTTTCTTGTCCCAGGGGCACCCATGATTTCCCCTCAGGGTTTCGACCAGCTGGATGAGTGCATCCATAGAGGTAAGGGATTCCTCTAATTTTGAATTTCCCACGTTTTTCTTAATATCTCCAATTTGGCGGTATAACTTTGTTTCATGTCCTTGGATACCACTTTCGCCATTTTCTCCGATACCCAGGAGACGTGAGGGGCCAACACGGAGTTTTTAAGAAACGCAGATCCTTTGGGGAGGAACGCAGTGAAGGTGATCAGTAGAATGGAGGCGATCAGGATACCCTTAACAAGGCCGAATCCAACTCCGCAGAGGCGATCGACCCAA
>JASFSK010000108.1:0-10393 GCA_050114455.1 Desulfobacterales bacterium
TCCAGCGCCTTGACGGAATCTACCGGTACATGCTCGGTTATAGTGCCAGTGACCAGTAAGCTGCCGCGTTCCCCCAGCGTCAGAATCACAGCCGCGGCCCCGCGTTCGATAAGGACCTTGGCAGCATTTTCTGCCTCCTCCAGCGATTGGACCGACATACCGGTAAGCAGTTCGGTTTCGGTCTCATTGGGGCAGAAGATATCACTTAGCTGGTAAAATTCTTCCGGAATTTCTGAGCGTGCAGGCGCTGGATTAAAAATGGTTTTCACTCCTTCTTCGCGGGCGATACGCAGCGCTGCAAGGTTGATGTCAAGAGGTATTTCAAGCTGGCATACCAAAACCAAGGAGGCTGCAATCACTGGACGGGCGGCTTCTAACTCTTCGGGGGTCAAAAGATCATTCGCGCCGGTGACCACAATAATGGAATTGTTGCCTTCCGTATCAACAGCAATGGTTGCGACTCCCGTAAAAGCTTGATCCGTGAAATGAACGTGGTGTGTGACCACCCCCCAGGTTTTGAAATTTTTAAGCGCATCCTGCCCAAATACATCCCGGCCGAGCTTGGTAACCATGGTCACATCACCGCCCAATTTTGCCGCCATGACGGCCTGGTTGGCACCCTTGCCGCCAAAGCCCATGTGAAAGCGATTGCCATGAAGTGTCTCTCCCATGCTTGGCAGTCTGGTTACATAGCTGACCAAATCCAAGTTGCAGGCGCCGACAACGCATATTTTGGGTTTTTGCATGGTCCACCCTCCTGAAATGCTTGGTTTTACCCCCAGGTTGCAAACAAGGGGTTTATTCTTACCGGTTCGATCTTTTCTGGCAAATTGCAGATTGGATGTCAAGGTAAGAATACGGTGAATCCTTGGTTCTCAAACCGATTTTGAAATTCGTCGACGACTAAAATAAGCCCTTCCCAGTTTTTGACTTTGGCATGAAGGCTTGCTATTGAAGACCTGAATCATGCAAAAAGACCGTTTGTGGATGGAAACTAACTGGGTCATTCTTTTGGAGGGTTCGGACATGGACTGTTTGATGGATCATATTGTATTGAATGTGGAAGACGACGAGAAAATGATGGCTTTCTATTCGAAAGTGCTCATGCTAAAACCTGAAAGACTGGCAGAATATCGGGCTGGTGAGGTACCGTTTCCTTCTGTGCGGCTGAACCTGGACACGATAATCGACTTGTTTCCCAAAAAGTTGTGGCTGAAAATCAACCGGAATGGAAAGGGCCGTGAAAACTTGAACCATTTTTGTTTGGCTATGAATAAGGAGACCTGGCAAGATCTTTGGCAGCGACTTGAAGCCAACAATATCCAAATTGAAGACGGGCCGGTGATTCGCTGGGGTGCGCACGGCAGCGGCACGTCGATGTATTTTCGAGACCCGGAAGGAAACCTGATCGAGGCGCGCTATTACATTACCTCAAATTCAATCAAAGCTACAGATGACAAAAAATAACAGATAGAAGGACGCAAAAATTATTGTATTAAGACGCAAGCAAGTACAATGCCCGGTCTTACATCCCGCTCTGCGGTCAATAAAATGCTCTTTCTCAAATCTCGGGGCGCTCCCCGAACAAGGGTCCGACATCCCGGGTGCGCTTAAGCTCGAAAAATCCGGGCGTACTGCCGGCGGCGATGATGGCATCCCAGAGCGCCACTGCTTGCTTGCCGGTCGGTGCCGGGCTAACAACCGGACCGAAAAACCCGGCACCCTCGCCCCCATCGAGTACGATCAGGGGTACGCCGACATGATCACCGGCCTTGGCAATGGCAAGATCCATATCGGCTTGGATATCCTGATCCCAGGATTCATTGTCAACCGCACCAGCCATTTCGGCGGGAAAGCCGCCGCTTTGTAAAATTCCCTCCATGACCGAGGGCTCATCGATGTCCTCTTCATCGTGATGATACCGCGCACCCATGGCGGTGTATATCCTTCCTGTTCCATCATTGCCAAATTCACGTCGAACGGCTGCCGCAACCCGTAGCGCCTTTAGGCCGATCTCGTGTAATATTTTAAAATCTTCCTTTACCTCTCGCCCTTTGTTAATCAGTTTGAGACTGAAAAGTTTCCAATTCACCTCGATATTCTTCTGTAATCCGACGTCTATCATCCACCTGGACGTAATCCAACACCAGGGTCAGACCGGGTCCCAATAAAAATCAACACTGTCATTGGTTTCAATCATTTTCGGTAGAGCCTCCCCGTAATCAGAGCACTTTTCCCCATAAGTATTTTTAGCGACGCATGAACCAAACGGTGGGACTGGTTAAGCGTCCCGGACGCTATCGGTTCACAAAGTCCATAGTACAACACCGCTGAAAGGTCAAGTAAACCCCAACGGTAATCACAGATCTGGTAATTTTAAGTAAACCTGCACAAATTTCACTTGAATTTCTATCTGGTATCAATATATTGGGATGGTAGTTCGCCATATCCGATCATCAGCGGTGCCGTGATGCCCGCATACCCGTTAAACACATAATCAAAATGAGATTTGAAATCCGGATCACATTTCATACCCTGAGCGGCATTTCGACATGAGAATCAGAAAAATAATCGGTTGGGCCACATTACTAAGCGCCATACTTGTCGTATTATTGATTGCGGCCGTTGCGCTGGCCATGACGTTTGGAATTACGATTAATCTGGACGGTTTCAGGAGTCAAGTGGACGCAGCCGCCACAAAAGCCCTGGGGCGGGACGTTACCATAGCAGGATCGGTTGAACTGGTTGTTTCCTTCCAGCCGGGTCTTGAAGTCCGGGGCGTTCGTATCGGCAACCCGAAGGGGTGGCCTCAAGGAGACCTGGCCCGTGCGGAACGGGTCCGCGGAGAAATTGACATTATCCCTTTGCTCGGCGGAAAAGTTCAAGTCGGTGAAATTAGGGCGGATGGTGTACTGCTCTCGCTGGAAACAACCGACGTGGGTGAAAAAAACTGGGAGTTTAATATCTCCGGCAGACCACAGCCGGCAGAGGCGCAAGCACCCCCCAGCGACGGCACTCTGTTTCCGATAGAATTTGTCGAGCTGCGGCAGCTCGCACTAAATAATGTGGCCGTCGACTATCGCGACGGCGGATTGGAAAAAAACTATCAATTCAGGCTTGACAGCCTGAACGGGACTGCGGTGTCCGGCGAACCAATGGACTTTAACGCCAGGGGCAGTTTTCAGACAACCCCTTTTAACTTTACCCTGACCGGGGATCCTTTCGAAGAATTTATGAAACCTCAGA
Source organism: Desulfobacterales bacterium (assembly GCA_050114455.1). Classification (GTDB taxonomy): domain Bacteria; phylum Desulfobacterota; class Desulfobacteria; order Desulfobacterales; family JAFDCJ01; genus JAFDCJ01. Next base: position 3,247 of record JASFSK010000108.1, read on the forward strand.
ATCCCTGGAAGCTGGAGATGTCCGGCAGCCTCGGCGATAGCCCGATTCGAGTCAACGGTTCGTTTCATCCAAAAGGCAGCGAATCCGAGGCATCTCTGCAGATAGCTGTTGAAAGAGCATCCCTTGGCGGGTTGATCAAAGAACTGGGCATCAGTGACAGCATGGAAGTGGATCTAGACCACTTCAGTGTGCAAATCGACGCAAGGGGCGGAAATTTGAAGGAGATCATCGAGCAGTCGAATTTCAGTTCAACCCTCGAAAATGGCCGCTGGTTCTGGCCGGATCCTGAAAAGCAGCTTGATATGGAGTTTAGGATCATCAAAGGGGTCATCCGTTCACCGGCAGGCAAACCAATCGAACTCAATCTGGAAGGTCAGGTTCAGAAAAGCCCTTTTTTATTGGCTCTAAAAGGAAGACCTTTCGCCGAGCTCGCCCTGACAACGAACCCATGGGACATGCAGCTGACCGCAAGCTTGTCGGATGCTGAATTTCGCGGCAAAGCACAGCTGGTTCGCCAGTCCAATATCCCTGAAGTGATATATGAGCTTGTTTCGAAAAATGTCAATCTCGGCAATCTGCTGCAGAATTCAGGCATTGCTGAGGGGATAGACGCTAACATTGACAAACTGCAGCTGAATATCACCGCCAGGGGCAGCAATCCACGCGAACTGATCGAGTTGTCCGAGGCCAGGATATTACTTGAGAACAGCCGCTATGTGCAGCCGATCATCAATCGGGACAAGGCGATGAAATTATGGTTGAACCAGGGTACGATCCAGTTGCAGCCCAATAAGCCGATTCGGATGGACATCAAAGGTAAACTGGATCGCCAGCCCTATGCGGTAGCCATTGACGGCGGCACCCTGGTGGATCTGCTTTTGGAGGAAAAACCCTGGCATTTGAACATATCCGGTAAATTTGAGCATGCCCCGCTTCAGGCTGGCATAACCTTGATTCGTCCGAATGATATTCCCGAAGCTCGAATTGACATTAAAACAGGTACCATTGAGGTGGGGGAAATATTGGATTGGCTGGGTATCGCCAGAGGCATCAAAGCCAAAGTTGGCAGTATGAGGGTCAATGCAACAGCGCGGGGCAGAAATCAACTGGAGCTGCTAAACCGGTCTGATTTTGATTACTCACTGATAGATGGTACCTGGTCCCTGCAAAATCCCAATATGAAGTCCAGACTAGATGTTTCCATAAAGGAATTCAGGGTAACCCGGCTAGCAGCGTCCCCCATAAATATCAACGCATCCGGCCACCTGACCAAGGTTCCAGCGGGCAAAAATGAGCCATCGGTGAAATTCGATATCAAAGCAACTGCCCGGCAGACGGTACCGGTCGAGTCTGCAATGGCAAAGGTTGGCGGGGCTGTCAACCGATTCTATCAACTGGATGCCAGCGGAAAATTTGCCGATTCCAAGGTGATGCTGACAGGGTCGCTCGATCAAAGGCACAAGGAACCGGTCGCTGCGTTGGATTTTAAGGCGGGACCCGTAAATCTTGGCAGTATGCTCAGCTGGCTGGAAATTGCCCGCGGATTGGAGGCCAGCGTCGGTGGATTCGAGATGAATATCGACGCCAGTGGCAACGACGTCGAAGAAGTTCTCTCACAGTCCAACTTCAAGGCATCCATCAATGACGGTCACTGGATTCTACGAGACCCCAATACCAACGCCAGCGTGGATATCGGAATTAAAAAAGGTGCCATTCAAGCGCTGGCCGGCAAACCAATCACTTTTGCCCTGGACGGACGTCTGAAAGAGACGCCGATAAACATTAATCTTCATACCGAATCCCTGGCAGCCTTCTCCGGCAAGATCGACCGGCTGCCGCTTGGTTTCGATATCCAGGCCGCAGCAACCCGACTAAAGATGACCGCTGATCTGGCGCTGCCGATCACAAGTAAAACCATGGGGTTCAATATCGATCTCAGGGGACAAAAACTTGACAGCCTGGATGAATTGCTGGGCGTTTCCTTGCCGCCTCTCGGGCCCTATTCTCTTGGCGGACAATTCGCAATGGATGACAAGGGGTACCGGATATCCGAATTTGAGGTGCGTCTGGGGCAAAGTGACCTTTCCGGCAATGCCGTCCTGAAAACGAAAGGCGCCAAACCCGATTTAAATATCGAGCTGGGCACAAAGATTCTTCAGATCAATGATTTTGACTTTGGCGACTGGTCGGCGATTGAACCGGAAAGGCCAAGATCAGAAGAGAAAGATGCGCCCGCAGATATGAAACTGCTTCTGGGGCCGGAGGTGATGCAATCGATGGACGCCCGCCTGGCCGTCAATGTCAATGAGGTACTTTCGGGCCAAGACTCGCTGGGGAGCGGAACCGTGATGGTCACACTTAAAAATGGCCGATTTGCTGTTGACCCACTGCGGCTGGAGATACCTGGAGGGGCTGTCGATATGTCTTTTGCCTATAAACCGACCGGCAAAGCGGTGCTCGCCGAGGCCTTTGCGAATATCGACAAGTTCGACTTCGGTGTTTTAGCACGTCGGGCCAAGGCCGACACTAAAATGAAGGGGCTGCTTAGTCTGGATCTAAAGCTGAAGTCTCAGTCGCTGCGTTTGGATACCGTCATGCAAAATGCAGACGGGCATATCAACTTCGGCATCTGGCCTGAAGATCTTGAATCCGGGATCATCGATCTCTGGGCGGTGAATCTGTTTACGGCCATTCTCCCCCAGGTAGACAAAGAAAAGACATCCAGGGTTAATTGCATTATCGGTAATTACAAATTGGATGACGGCCTTTTGCGGGAAGATCGGATGATTATCGATACCACCCGCATGCGGGTAAAGGGTGAGGCCAGGGTTGATTTCAAAAAAGAGGATGTTTACCTCTATCTGAAGTCCAGCGGGAAAAAGCCCGAGTTCTTCAGCCTCGCAACACCCATCGAAGTCAGAGGCAAGATCTCAGATTTTAAAATCGGCGTGGCGCCCGGTGGTCTTTTTGGAACGACAATTCGGTTCATAACCAGCCCACTGCATGTCCCTCTACGCCGATTATTCAGCGAAGATTTGCCGCCTGCAGGCAACGATATCTGTGAATCTCCATTGACCCGGGATAAGTAAAAACTGGGAGGTTATATGTTTGAATGGGTAACCAGCCCTGAAGCATGGATTGCCTTGGGGACCTTGACAGCATTGGAAATCGTTCTTGGAATCGACAATATCATTTTCATCTCGATTCTGGTAAGCCGACTACCGGAAAATCAACGAAATTTTGGCAGGCAAGTTGGCCTCGGCCTGGCGATGGTCGCTCGACTGGCCTTATTGTTCTCAATTGCCTGGGTTATGGGCTTGACGGCGCCCTGGTTTAGCGTATTTGGCAAGGAAATCTCAGGCCGCGACGTAATTCTCATACTGGGCGGTTTGTTTCTATTAGGAAAATCGACGCATGAGATTCATCATAGTTTGGAAGGTGGGGTCCAAAACGAGCATATGGCAACCGTGGCAACCTTGGGGTCCGTGCTTTTTCAGATTGCCGTCTTGGACATCGTTTTTTCGCTCGACTCAGTCATTACAGCGGTCGGACTTGTAAAGCACATATCTATCATGGCGATTGCCATCATCCTGGCCGTCGCCGTTATGTTGTTGGCAGCAAGAGCCATCGGCGATTTCGTCGATGCACATCCGACTATCAAGATATTGGCACTCTCATTTTTGATTTTGGTGGGCGTCACCTTGATCGTAGAGGGGTTTGATGTGCACGTTCCCAAAGGCTATATTTACTTTGCGATGGCATTTTCGGTTGTCGTGGAAATGATGAATATTCGGATGCGCAAAAAACAATCCCGGCCGGTCAAATTGAATAAAAAGATTCAAGTTTAACTCCGAAATTACAGCCGCACGACAAAAATGGAGTGATGCTGCATTATTGCTCATACTTGTCAATTTACAGGTGATAGTTGTCGGGTTTGTTTGTCTATGTAGCGCATACAAAAGGGAGAAGCTATGATTGAGAGACATCCCAATATCCTGTGTATCATGGCGGATCAGTTAACGGCGCCGGCACTGCCGTTTTACGGGCATCCGCTTGTCAAAGCACCCCACCTCACCACTCTGGCTGAAGGGGGCGTGGTCTTTGAGAATGCATACTGCAACAGCCCATTGTGCGCCCCTTCCCGTTTCTCGATGCTTACGGGTAAGCTACCATCGCGTATCGGCGCTTACGACAATGCTGCCAATTTTCCTGCAGACATACCAACTTTTGCCCATTATCTGCGCAATCTGGGGTATCAGACCTGCCTGGCTGGCAAAATGCACTTTGTGGGTCCGGATCAACTCCATGGGTTTGAAGAACGATTAACGACCGACATCTATCCGTCAGATTTCGGCTGGACGCCGGATTGGGAAGATTTTTCCAAAAGGCCGACATGGTACCACGATATGAAAAGTGTGGTGCAGGCAGGTTTTTGTCAGACCAGCAATCAAATGGACTACGATGAGGAGGTCGCCTTTCACTCACAACGCTGGATATACGATCTGGCGCGGGGTGATAATGAACAACCGTTTTTCATGCTGGTGTCTTTCACACACCCTCATGACCCCTTTGCGGTCACCCAAGAGTACTGGAACCGATACGATCAAGAGGATATCGACTTACCTGACGTGCCACCAATCCCATATGGTCAGCTCGATCCCCACAGCCGGCGACTTTTTCACGTTTGCGCCCTGGGAGAATACACTCAAAACGAAGAACGCATCCGCAATGCACGTCATGCCTACTATGGTGCCATTAGTTATATCGACGACAAGGTTGGGATGCTGTTGAAAACCCTTGAAAAAACAGGCCTCAGAGAAAACACCATCATCCTGTTCATCTCCGATCACGGTGAAATGCTGGGGGAACGCGGCTTGTGGTATAAAATGTCTTTTTTTGAGTGGTCCGCCCGGGTACCGCTTGTTTTCCACGCCCAGGGAAGGTTTGCCCCGCAACGGGTAAGCCACCCTGTCTCTCTTGTTGATTTGCTGCCTACCATTATGGAAATCGCATCGAACGGAAAAACGCCTATCTATGCTGACACACTGGATGGCCGCAGTCTGTTGCCCTTCCTTGAAGGCAACGGCGTGGAAATTCCCAATGCTGTTTACGGTGAGATGCTTGCCGAAGGGGCCGTGGCCCCGTTGCTCATGATCCGGCGCGACCGCTACAAATACATTTACAGTGAGCCTGACCCGCCCCAGCTATTTGACTTGGAAGATGATCCCAATGAACTAATCAACCTGGCCGACCAGCAGGAATATCGGGAGTTGTGCCACGAGTTTTATGCCGAATTGCTTCAACAATGGGATCCTGGTGATCTCCGCGAGCAAGTGATCGACAGCCAGCAGCGCAGGAAAGTGGTCTACCGGTCATTAAGAAGCGGCCGGCACACTCCCTGGGACTTTCAACCTTATCAGGATGCATCGCAAAAATACATGCGCAACCATTTGGACTTGGGCGCTCTGGAACGAACAGCCCGCTATCCTTCTCCGGAAGTGCCGAAGCCTGACGGACCGGCAGTAGTGTCGAGAACAAAGTGATCACACAGAGTCGCATTTTGCGGACTGGGAATTAGCTCCTTGATTTTACGGGAGCAATCGCCTCAGGCGAAAGGGCAGCCCAACTGATCAAAAATAGAAACTCCAACAAGATAAATGTCGAATGTTGAATTAAGGAATTCATGCTATTTTTTTTAAAAAAGCAGAGCGAAGCGACATCCACCATTCGTCAATCTTCAATCGTCCTTCGTCATTCCAAGTAGTTTCATGAGGCGTTCAAGCGCCTATCAAATGATAAAGTGCTTGCTCATGACGTTCAATCCAGTGCATCAAACCGATGTTATGGTCAATGTAGGCATAGTACTCGTCATCATTCGGCTCCGGTGTGTCATAAAAGTCGACGAGATCCCAATTGAGCACATATAGATCGGCAATCGATAGCATAGGAACCAAGTATTGCTTTTCCTGTTCCGTTAGAGGGATGATGTGGGCGAAACGGTGGCAGGATTGATTGTATGCCTTCAAAAAAAGGGTAAACTTATCCGGGCGAAGCCCTGCTTCTCCGTCACCCCAGATGCTAGTAAAATAAACCAGAGCCAGGGCGACATCAAACAGCCGGTAATCTATTTTAGACCAATCAAAATCGAAAATACCGACACATTTTTCATCGCGATATTTTAGATTTCCAGGATGATAGTCACAGTGAATCGGTATTTTCTTCATCCCCTGAAGCTTGGAATCAATACGAGCAGCAGCATCAAGCGTTTGACAGATTGACTTAAAATTATTTTTAAACAGCCGGTCACACCGGCGATCACCCGCTGCTTTCACCAGCCTGGTGAATGTTTTTTTTATTTCGGGAATAAATTCCATGATTTTAGGTTGAACGCGATCCGCTCCGGTCGGGCGAATGAACCCATGACCGCAGTGGTGAAGATGGGCGAGGGTTTCGGCAGCGCTGATAAACTCCTTGTCTGTCAAATCGGTGTGTGTCCAGGAATATTTGTCTTCCCCATCAAGAAACTCGAACAAGGCCCAGAGAGCTTTTTTCCCCCGATGATTTTCGGGCGGGCGGGTGCGTACCAACGTTGCCTTGTTTCGGCACAGAATAATGGCAGCCGTTTGAGTGAACCCGTTTGATTTCAAATGATTCAGCAGGGCGTGTTCAAACAGAATTTCGTTTTCGATAACATTGGGATTATACAACCGCAAAAAGTATCGGCAGGTGTGATCGTCGGCTGAAATCCATAATGCATAACTTTTATGGCAATAACCGCCGAAGACTTCCTTGACAGACATCAGCTTGCCAAGACTGTAATTCTCGTCTATCAAGTCGCGAATTGTCTGAGTGAGACGCTCATTATTCAGTTCTGACTGGACTGCCATCGTTTTTCTCTTTGAAGGCAAAGAAATTTATTTCCTGCCGACCACCAAATAAGTACCTAAGACGGGATTTATCCACCCAATGCTTCGGGTAATAATTGTTTGATCTTTGTGGACATTATTCTCACATCAAACGGTTTTTGGATAAAGCTTGCAAAATGAATCAACAAATTATTGGTGCTGGAATAGTAAATGATATGGAAAATTCCCGTTTTCGTCAATGACAAAACCAAAAGGCGATATATAGGCACAAGCAGCTGCAA
>JASFSK010000109.1:0-10390 GCA_050114455.1 Desulfobacterales bacterium
GTGCACTCCCCGCACCACACCACCATACTTGAATGGATTTTCCATAGTCACACCGAATGATACGTCTTTTTCGGTTCGTTAATAGCGATACGTTATTAACGTATTATAGCTAAGGATAAATGTCAAACCGGAATTTACTCCATCAAAGCTTGTCTTAGGATTCTTCAGTATTAAACTCCCAAAATATAAGACCAAGAACGGTAAAAATTTAGTAGGTCAAAAATCAATTAATTACAATTACTTTCGATAGTAAATTCCAGCTTAATCCGGATTAGATGATAAGCCCGAATAATTATACCGCTGTCAGTTGGGAAAAATGGTTGACAAGAATAGTTTTGAATGTAATGTACCATGGTACATCAATACTTTGGTATTTTAAATGACATGAATTTCAAGTCAGAATAGGAGAAATAATGTCCAAAAGAGTTAAAGTCGAACGAATCCAGACCGGCATGCGAATCGAAAAAAGGCTTGTCAAGGTACTCAAAGCGCTAGCCGAATACCTTGATATGAGCTTGGGAGATTTGATCGAGGGCATTGTCCTTCATTCTTTCGACGGAAAATCCCCCTTTCCGGCAAAAACGCTCAAGAAGATAAATCAAATAAAAAAAATATATGAGCTAAATTTGGATTCAAGCCATAGTCACAGGTTGACAGAGTAATGAGTTCAACAAAGCTTTTGATGAATCGCAATCTCGGATTGTTATTGAGCGGTCAGCTTGTCTCCCAGATCGGAGACAAATTCTATATGCTGGCCCTGGCGATTTGGGTTTTAGAAACCACCGAGTCCACTGCCATGATGGGAGGCGTTTTATTTTGTTCATTTTTCCCCACCTTCCTGGTGGGGTTTGTGGCCGGCGCCGTAGTCGACAAATATAACCGTAAAGTCATTATCGTGGTTGCGGATGTCATCCGAGGACTTGTCATAGCAGTCGTCACTTGGCTTTACTGTGTCAACCTGCTAAATATCTACGTTATTTTTGTTTCTCAAATACTGCTGTCCGTGGGTGCGGCATTTTTTAACGCGGCGATTCCATCCGTAATACCTCAAATCATCGACAAGTCTCAACTGGCTCGGGCCAATTCCATGACAAGTTTCGTTCGTGGATTTTCCGCCATGATCGGACCTGTGCTGGGCGGCATCGTTGTTGCCGCCTTTGGGTTCGGGACAGTATTTACCTTAAATGCCTTATCGTTTATTATTTCGGCTGTATTCGAATGCTTTCTTGCAATTTCCGGGCATCGAAACCGCCAGCTGGCGCAAGGCAACATCATTGACCACACCATCGCTGGATTTAAGTATATCTTTCAGTTTAAGCAATTGATAATCATACTTTGTATGGTTGCGGTCATCCATTTTTTTGTGGGTTCGATCGAGGTTCTGATGCCGGTATTTTCGACCCAATTAACCGGCACAGTGTCAAAAAACCTGGGATATATCCAGACCTTTTTCGGTCTCGGCACGATTTTGATGGCCCTCATGATCAGCTTTTACAATATCAGAGGAAAAGAGGTCAGGCTGTTGTTTGGCGCTATCGGGGCTTTCGGGACGGTCTGTCTGATCATGGCTTGCTTATCGGCAGCCGGATTTAATAATGTTCTTACCTACCTGGGACTTTTTCTCCTGTTAGGCGCGTTTATCATTTTGGCAGCGACTTGTTTTAGAACCATCCTCCAAACGAATGTTGTAAATGAAATGGCCGGCAGGGTGTTCGGGGCAGCCGGAACCATTGGGGACATATCCATTCCCATCGCCATGTTGGCCTACGGGATGCTGCTCAAGCATACAAGCTACAGTTCGTTGCTGGCTGTTAGCGGAGTCGTCTTGATGCTGTTGAGTGGTATTTTTTACCGGTTATACCGTCGTTTTGAGGTCACCGAAAAAGGTTCTCTTCACGCTTTTCCTGAAATTTTATAATAAAACCTGCCTGTGTTCTGATATTCGACTGTCAAAGATTGCCGGCAGAAATATGGCTATGGGGATGGTCCCTGGAAGGATCCGGAAGCCGTATTTGCTGGTGACCGCTGATTATTCGACCAGCGCCACGCACATGGCTGCGATGCCCTCCCCGCTTCCAATAGCACCCAGTCCCTCGGTAGTGGTGGCCTTGATGTTGACTCTGGCGGAATCGACATTCAATGCCGTCGCCACATTTTGCTGCATCTGTTTTCGGTAAGGTCCGATTTTAGGCATTTCGGCAAAAACAATCGTATCGAGGTTTTGAATGACAAACCCTTTTTCTTCTAGCATGACTTTCGTGTGAGCCAGAAGTGTTAAACTGGAGATATCCTTGTACTTGGCATCTGTATCCGGGAAATGTTGACCGATGTCTCCCAGCCCGGCGGCACCCAATAAAGCATCACATACCGCATGTGTCAGAACATCCGCATCCGAGTGCCCCAACAAACCCATTTCAAAGGGAATCATGACACCGCCCAATACCAGTTTTCGCCCCACTACCAGACGGTGGACATCATAACCTATTCCGGTTCGCATTGGATTTTCCTCTTTATGAAGCATTGCAAAACTGTTGATAGCGAAACGCTATTCTGCCAAACGCTCTAACGCTAGTTATTTTATAAGGTTCAATATATTGAAAAGCTTTGCGAAGATTATCAACATTGCTTCGCATCACCGTTATAAAATCGCCTTGGTCCGGACGATTGCCGCACGGGTCAAAAACAAGGCTGTCGACTCCAAGCTTCTTGAGTTTATCCACCGACGCCCGCACAGGTTCACCCTCCCAGATCATCCATTCGGCCGGGTGCTGATTTCAATTCTTCTTGTCTTTGTGCCAAGTGGCAGAATGGTTCATCTGATAAACAGCATCCTCACCAGTTCATTGGACATACTCTGGACTGCAACCATCATGATGCTGCACAGCACGGCACTGGAAACAGCGATGATCATAATTTCAGCTGCAATTAGCCTTGCAATCGTCATTCGGCTGCAGCCGATTTTAAAAATCGTCTGAATTTCACGCTGCCTCAGTCTCAAAGATAAGGCAAACACGAGAATGATGGCCAGCACCGTCGCCAGAGCCACCACTGCAATGACCGCATCCAACACATTTTTTATCCTGAATATATTTTGCAGCAGACCGTCAATGATCTCTGCGGGCTTGACGATCTGCTGAGTCTCTTCTTTGGACAGATATCTGCCCCTGAGGATCGTGCCCGATTTGGCGTCATGCGGAACGGCAATCACCGCGCTGATCGGGTACGCCGACAGGTTACCGTGAAAATGAAAGGAAGCCCTATTTTTATCGGTAATTTCGGTGTAGTGAAACAGTTTGGCGGTCGCTGCAACATTGGATTCGGTCCGTTTAAGTACCAGGGTGGGATCATCAAGCTGGGTGACATCCTGGTGGCCGTGCCCCAACCCCTGAATGATCCAGGCGGTTTTCAGGTCCACGAAGACAGCCAGGTCGTCAGAGGTATGGCTTTTTTGGAAAATCCCGACCACTTTCATTTTCAAGGGATAGACACCGGCCAGATCGAACAGGCTCTCCGGCGAGGACACCAGGCTGTCACCAGGGTGTAATGCCAGGCTTTCGGCAACCATTGCGCCGAGAACACAATCACCCAGAATGGCAAGCTGTCTTCCCTGGGCAATCGTTAATTGCCGAAAATCAAAATAATCCAGTGTCGTGCCGACGATGGGGTTTCCCCGGGCCTTAAAGCGCACGTACATCGGGATGGGCAATGCCAAATCGGCATCGGCAACCCGGTCCGATGCCGCCATGGTCATCAATTCGGGAACATCATCACCGAAATAAAGGGTGTTCATCACCAGATCCAGGGCGCTGCCTTTGATGCCCACCACTAATGGGGTTTCGACGGCCCGCGACATCAACTGCCGCTCGCTTTCATTGAGCAGCAGCTGTAAAGCAAACGGTAGAAATGAGATCAGCGTTATACAGGCCACCAGCACGGTGGTCTTGATTTTATTAAAGGAAATGTATTTCCAGGCGATGTAAATGCTGTCAAGCATGGACAAGAAATCCGAAACACGAAATTTGAAATTCGAGATAAATCAAAATTTTTTAAAATCTCTGATAATCAAAATGTCATTAACTTCTCCGCAATATTGCGCATATCTTATTCACCGTGCACTAACTGATTTGAGCCGAGCATGTCGCTCGGCTAAATAGTCTGTGTCTGTCCGTGTGTGTCTGCGGCTAATTCTTGATTTTTCTGAAATCTCTAAAATCAACCACCCTGACAAATCGATTCAGTAATTCATGATCATGCGTGACCGCCAGCAGGGTGGTATCATGTTCATCGACCGCTCGAAATAACAGATCCAGAATGCGCGTTTTATTGTCCGGATCGAGATTACCGGTGGCCTCGTCGGCCAGGATCAGTTTGGGTTGCGGCAGCAATGCCCGGCATATGGCAGCACGCTGCTTTTCTCCCTGGGAGAGGTCGTTGGCCCGACGCTTAAGCTTATCGCCAATACCCATCTCATCGGCCAGCATGCGCACACGTTCCTTGACAGCGGAATCCAGATGCAAAGCCTTGGTTATCCGATACGGGTGTAGGATATTGTCATATACATTGAGATAGTCAAGGAGTTCAAAATCCTGAAAAACAAAACCGATATGCATGATGCGAAATTGTCGCCGTTGGCCATCATTCAGTTGATCAACAACAATATCATCTATGCGGATCTGTCCCCGGTTTGGTGTAATGATCCCGGCGATCAGGTTCAGCAGGGTGGTCTTGCCGGTACCGCTGGGACCGATGACGGCGATTTTTGCATGCTTCTCAACCGCAAACTCCGGTATTTGCAAAAAGAAATTTCCAGTGGGATACGAAAACTCTAAATTATTGATGGCAATCATACTATTAACGATTTCTCAAACGGTGATGTGTAGTGCCGCAATGGCTGACGAAGCCGCTAATGATCCAGGCAGCGTCGGCAACAAGTCGAGCCTCTGTCGATTTTTTACGCCATTTACCAACAGTATGTCAACTTCATCCAGATCGGGCTGAACTCCGCCAAACCGGGTTTCAAGGATATCGAGTGGATGCGTAAGAACCAGGTGCGTTACCACATGTTGGCCCAGATCGATCGCGATGGATGGCCGGTCGTGATGAAGCAGGCGCTGGCTGAGGCGTTGGACGGTCCCAAAAAGGTATTTATTTCGGTCAATACGGATGTACTGGATCCGGCCTGGGCGCCCGGGATGGGCACGCCGGAGCCTGGCGGCATGACGCCACGCGAGCTGTTCCCGATCCTACGTGCCCTGGTAGTCCAAAATGAAGTGGTCGGCGTAGAGCTGGTCGAGGTAAATCCGTTAACGGATCCCACCTACCGCACCAAGCAGGTGGCGGTAAGGATTCTTTGTGAAATCCTGACAGGTATGGTTATGCGCAAAAAGTGCATTACAGATCCATTGTGCCTCGATCCGAACTGATGCGATCACGGTGTTAACTTGAATAAGTAGAGAAAACCTAGTCGTTGATTTTGTGAAGCTATCGCGGAAGAATACTTCTTTTGCGGTGGCCTTTTCTGTATTAACTCAATTCATAAGTCGCCCCGCCTTGGCGGGAAGAGAAATTAAATCGATCTCAAATCATTACGCAAAACCTTGACCTCATAAGTGTTTAACGCCGGAGACCCGACATTCAGACTCAGAAAGTGGCTCCCCGGCGCTTAACATTCAAATCACATCCCACCGATGGAGACTTCTACCCGCCGGTTTTGGGCCCGGCCCTCAACGGTGTCGTTGCCGGCAATCGGATTCTCAGCACCATACCAGTTGGCGACCACGCGATCGGAGCCAAGCTCATAGTTCTTTTGCAGATAATCGGCCGCAGCCTCGGCTCTGCGGCGCGAAAGCTCCACGTTGTACTCGGCCTTGCCGGTATCGTCGGTGTAGCCGAACAACGCGACGAAGGCATCCGGTTTCTCTTTGAGAAATTTTCCGACCCCATCGAGTTCTTCCTGTGCTGTTGACGAAAGTTCGTTGCTGTCGATCTCAAACAGGATATTGTTGACCTTGTAACCCGATACTTTTTTCTCGGATGTGGTCACAACTTCCGTATCCCACTTCGTGTAGTACAGGGGGCCTAAAGCATAAAAGGGCTGTGTGACGTAAGAGTCGAACGGAATCTTTCGCGAGCTCATATTGGCCCTTGCCATGTCGTCGACCGTCTTGCGGTCTCTTTCTTGGACAGAATAATCGATCACCTGAAAGGAAACATCATATTTTTTGGCCAACTCCGCTGTTTTATCCCCGGGGCTGGTAGTGCCTGCCATTTTATCATGGCCGCCGTCGCTGAAGATATAAACGACCGTCTTGCCGCTCAGGCCTTTTAGCACGGTTTCCAATTCATTCAGACTGTTTACCAACGGGGTCTTGCCGGCCGGTTTTGCCGGAAGTTTGTTCAAAGCTTCCGTTGCCGCAGCCGCGTCAAATTTCTGCATGGGATACAGAACTTCCCATGGCGTGAATTTGTATATGCCGACATTGAAGCCGAGATCCGGCAGCCGCCCCATGCCGGTCTTGAGGGCTTCCTTCTCGAGCTCGTAGTATGGCTTTTTGTAGGTTTTGTTGATCGCTGCCATGGAGCTGGAAGAATCCACCATCACGATGACATTGTCGGCTGTTTTGACAAGTACCTCCTTGTCGACAACATTTTCTTTGATGTCATCCGTGTAAATAATCTCGCCGGCCTGAATGCCGCCGCCAAACGTGAAAACAAACACTACAAACACAAACAACAATGATTGGACTGTTTTTTTAAACATGATTGACTCCTTTCTCTTTTTGGGTGTTTGATGCCAGCGATGGCACTGATTGAAATTATCCCTATTGGTCCTCTATCTAGCTTTTTCAGTTCTCCTGGATTTCAATGAAAACCAATTTACCCAACCAGGCCTTGCGCGCCTATTGCCCGGATAAGTGAAATTCCACAATGCCGTAATCTTTATCAGGTGTGGATGTAATTTTAGCACGTTTTAGCTGAAGACGCTCTGCAGCGACCTTGCCATTTCGGACCAGATAGTTTTTGACAGTATTTGCTCGCGTCAGTGCCAGCATATTTAACCGTTTATCATCGACTGCCTGATCTCTGGCCAGGTCTTTCTGTTGCACAGTAGCGGTCTTGTCCTTGCCGTCCGGTCTTTGGTTTTCGGCCTGCTTTCCCGACAATTTGCCCCAGTCCATCTGGCGGTCGGCACTACCCTCGATGCCGAGTGTTAAATCAGATCTTTCATTTAGGAATTTTGCAAATCCATCCAGCTTTTTCATGGCATCTTCACTTAGCTCAGAAAGGCCGAATCCAAATTCGATAAAACGCACTTCTTCTGCCTTGATGTCATCGATATCTTGGACCGTTGATGGCATTGCACGCTCTGCAGCGACTGACGGCCGTGACCCTTCTGTGTCAGCTGTATGCGGTGAACTCTCTGTGCCGTCTTCTGAAGGTGGTGGACTGCTGGCTTTTGTCATTGCTCCGGTGAGTGCACTTAAAATGATCTGGCCGAAGTCAAATTGAGGGTCGGCAATATCCCCGCTGACAGGCACCTGAAGCGTGATGCGACCATCAGCACCTTTGAGCAGAGTGACAGCCAACCCCACTGGTAGGTTGGTGGCAGCCGGACTGTCTGTCTTCTCACCCAGCCGCATTCGATCTACAAAAATTTTATTGTCACCGCTAAACGAATTATTATCAACCTGATACTTCATTTCCAGATCTAATTTCCCATCTTCTATTTTAAATCCGGCATACTTGCCCGAATACGGAGAAACAGGTGGGAGCTGAAAATCCTTTAACACAAAATCTACTTTTGCATATTGCATGGCATTCAAGGGGTTCATCTGGCCAGAACTTTTGATCGTTGCCGTTTGGTCGATGGTGCCATCTATTTTGAAATCAGGCCGGGCCGAGGGATCTGAAGATAACCCTTTTACCGTAGCATTGGTTATTTCGAGCTCGGTCTTAAACGGTGGCGCGATGGATCCATCAATAAAATCGACTGCGAAGTCATCAATCTTAACCAGATCAATGTTCATTGGCATCGGCCCCTCAATTTGCAGGATTAAAAAATTGACCAAGCGCTCGATCAGATTTTCCTTTCCATTTTCACCTTTTTTGTCGACGGGCACAAAAGCCTGGACCACATTGACGGTGCCGTTCTGGTCGATGGTGATACTGGCTTTCGTTTTGTCGATGAGCACATCAGAGACTTGCAATTTGTTGGGATGAATATCCAGGACAATCCCGCTGGCTTTGAGTTGTTTCTGATTGATAAAATCCTCTGTTTGGATGCGATCTTTGACTTCAACACCATCGAGGCTCAATTCTCCTTGATAGCGGATTTGCGGTTGGCTTTGTTTGCCTTTGTAAACAATACGCCCCTTGGAACTGGTGGTGCCCGATGCGATCTGGGCATTTACCGCCGCGTCGATATAGGGTTGAAAGGATTTTAAAGCGATCTTGTTGGATAACACTGATAAATTCGCAGACAGCGGATCAATGCTAGCAGAGCCGTCCACGTTGACTGTTCCCGCCTGGTTTATTTGAAGTGCAAGGGCGACCTTGGCCTTTGAGTTTTTTTTGTTTGCCAGATTTTCTATGCGAACCGTCAGGTCGTCAACGGTGATGCGTGCCGGTTTGGGCAATGTTCGATCTTCAATGGCAACACCCCACTTGTCTACCTCGATTTTATGGACTGTCGCCTGCCATCGACTGCTTTCAGCCGGTTTGGGCTCTGTCGCGTCGGACTTTTTCGTCTCTGCCGACTTCTGTGAATCGGCTATCAGTAAATTTTGAAAATTAAAGGTTCCGTCTGCCGCAATCCAGGATTCTATGCGGGCATCGGCGGTTTTAACCTGTTCGACGACGATTTCCCGGGCTTCAAGATCTGCGCTGATACCCTGCGCGGCAAAAGACGGAATAGAAACAAGCGCTGTCTCTTTGTCTTTTTCGGTGATTTGTAAATTTTTAAGTTCAAAGTACCCACCTTCCAGCCTGGTGTGCATCGATTCTTCTTTGTCCTCAAACAAGATACGTCCTTTCGAACTGATGGTGCCCGCTGCGATTCGGACATTTGCCATCTTGTCAACATAGGGTTGAAAATCTTTTAATGCGATTTCGTCGGAATGCACTTCCAATTCCGCTGTCAGCGGATCGATACCGGCAGAACCAATTACTTTGACCGTCCCAGCCTGGTTAATTTTGAGTTCAAGGGCAATTTGGGCCAGTGAGTTTTTCTTGGTTTCCAGATTTTCAACGCTCACCGTGAGGCCATCAACGCTAAAGCGAACCGGTTTGGGCAATGTTCGATCTTCAACGACAGCGCCCCAGTTGTCCATTTCGATTTTGCGAATGGTCGCATGCCAGGGTCTGCTTTCGACCGGTTCGGGCTCGGATGAGCCGGATTCTTTCGTCTCCGTCAACTTTTGCAGATCCGGCATAAATAGACTCTGAAAATTAAATGTTCCATCCGAATTTAACCAGGATTCTATCCTGGCATCGGCGGTTTTGACCTGCTCGACGACAATTTCTCGGGCTTTCAGATCCGCTTTGATGCCCTGCAAGGCAAATGACGGTATCGAAACAAGCACCGTATCTTTGCCTTTCTCCGTGAGTTGGAAATCTTTAAGCTCGAAGACGCCTTGTTGCAGTTTGGCATCCAGCTCGCCGTCGATCATTTCCACCAGATAGTTTCCAGATGTGGCGATTGTGCCCGATTGAATTTGAAAAGATACCTGGTCTTTTATATGCCTCCAGATATGGTTTAGATGCGTGTCATTCGTAATATAGCTTCCCTGAACCCGGATGGGATTAACTGAGAGCTGGCCATCGAGCTGATAGTTGCCGCCCAGGGGGCCGACACCGGTAAACTTGAAAGCACCCTCACCTTCTGCAAATGTGCTCAGATTTGTCAGCGTGAAGCCAATAGGAGAAAGTGTCTGTATGACCGGTTCTGCGCTGGTCAAATCTTCAACGCTAAATTTTCCGTCCACAACCTGCAGCCTTGAAAGGTAGGCACGGGGCAGCCCAGTTTCTTCTTCGGGATCCGGCTCCGTCTGACTGAATTTGGTGAGGATATCCGAGATGTTTAATGTTTTATCGGATAGGACCTTGATCACTCCGAAAGGCGCCGTCAGCCGGATTTCCTTGACGGTTGCAGCCCACCTTACAATGGAGGAAAGTTCGGCATCAATTAGTAGCTCTTTGAATCCCGCAAATGGTTCTCCATCGTTTTCGTAAACGGTCAGATTGGTTATCGTAGATGACAGCTTCAGTGGATTTAATTTGAACTCGTCGATGGTAACTTTGCGGCCGATTTGACTGGACAATTCTTTTTCCAGCCTGGGTTTGACCAGGGGCGGTACCACCCAAAAGCCGGCAATCACGTAAAGCAAAAAAA